>CAKQMM010000203.1 GCA_934254755.1 uncultured Clostridia bacterium | reverse complement strand
GCTTACCGCGCGACTATAAAAGACGTCAAAAAAGAGGAAAAAGCCTTATTTTTAAGCCTTCAAAACCGTCGCATTTCAACGCGAACGATACAGGAACTCGTTAAAAAATACGCTAAAACTGTTACTCCTTTAAAAAAGATAACGCCGCACAAATTGCGCTCGACCTTCGGCACGAATTTGTACCGCGAAACGAACGACATATATTTAGTGGCCGATTTTTTAGGACACGCTGACGTGAACACGACTAAAAAACACTACGCCGCCATGAGCGAAAATTTAAGGAAAGAAGCCGTTAAATCGGTCAAGCTCAGCGACAGTAAAGACGAGGACTAATTAGAAAACCAACTAAAAACGACCCGCCGAAAACGCGGGTCGTTTAATATTAAATTAAAGTTGCGGTTAATTAGTTTTAATATCGTCGTCTACAAAATCGTCGTTTATTCCGTCGCCGTCCAAAACTATCTTATCGATTTTAACGGCGTTATAATCGCTATCCATATCAATGCACTTGCCGCAGTTATCGCAAACTTTAAGCGGGTTTAAATCGCAACGCATACATTCGCCGCAATCGATACATTCCCTATCGTATAAAACACATTCTTTTTTCATAGTTTTCAGTATACTATGTTTGAGTGAAAAAGCAAGCGAATTGCACTAAATTTTTATAACTTTATTTTTGCCCTGCCCTTGAAACTCGGCGACGATTGTTATATAATTAAAGCACGAGGTAAAGATATGGAAAAAATACTGATTGCAGTTGATTTGGAAGGCGTAAATAAAGTCGTCGGATATCCGTATAAGGGGCTTGGCGACGGCGAAGAATACGAAATTGCAAAAAACGAAGCCGTAAACGAAATAAACATCATCGTTAAAGAACTTTTTAAGCAAGGCGTTAAAACGGTTGCCGTATGGGATAATCACGGCGGGGGCGACAATCTTGACTTTAAAAAAATAGATAAGCGCGTTATAGAGTTTTCGCATTACACGGATAACGTTCACCGCGCGGAATTTTGCAAGCCGTATAATTTTGACGGCGTAATACTTCTCGGATATCACACGATGGAAGGCACGATTGGCGGCGTGCTTGCGCACACGTTTAATTCAAGCGCGATTCAATATATAAAAATCGGTAAAAAATGCGTAGGCGAAGCCGAGATAGACTCCAACTATTTTTTAGATATAGGCGTTGCGCCAATAATGTATATCGGCGACGATTTATTTATTAAAGAAGTTAAAAAGTTTGTTAAAAAGGCTGTTTTTGTAGAAACCAAAAAGTCGCTCGGCAGAAACAAAGCGGAATTTTCGGACGAAAAGGTTCTTAAACGCAAGCTTAAATCGGGCGTTAAAAAATCGCTTAATACTAAATCTGAAACGAAAACGTTTACCTTCCCCGAAACGGTTGAAATTCGTTTTACCCGCACCGAGCGCGCAGAAGAAGTAAAAACCGCGCTTAAAGATAAATTCGGTCTTTTAGCTAACTATAAAAGCGACGCGCACACTTTGACGCTTACCGTAAACGCTTACAGCGAACTTAAAGAGTTTTTAGGGCAAATTTAATTTTTCGCGGGCTATAATTGCGCAATAAAAATTCCGCCGCAAAAAATCAAACAAACGTTTGCTTTTTAAAATAAGATGTGTTAAAATTGTTTTTGGGTAGTCAAAGATAAAAAGTATTGCGAGAATTTCCCCGAAATATGCGCCGTAAAAAAGGAGTCGCCAATGTCAAAAACCGAAGATAAACTTAACGCGATATACGCCTACGTTAAAGAATATATCGAACAAAACGGCTACGCGCCCGCCGTGCGCGATATTTGCAGAGATTTAAACATTAAATCTACCGCAACGGCTCATTCGTATTTAGCTCGACTTAACGATCGCGGGCTTATAGTCAAAGCGGGTGAAAAAAAGCGCGCGATAGGCTTAAAAAGCTCGACCGAGTCGTTCAGCGTGCCCGTTATCGGCGTCGTCACCGCAGGTACGCCTATTTTAGCGGTTGAAAATTTTGAAGATTATTACCCCGTCCCAAAAGAATTTTACACCGGCGAGGAAACTTTTATTTTGCGCGTCAGGGGCGAATCTATGATAAACGCGGGTATTTTGGACGGCGATAAAATTATCGTTAAAAAATGTGAAACCGCAAACAACGGCGATATTTGCGTCGCGCTTATAGACGACTCTGCAACCGTAAAACGCTTTTTTAAGAGAAACGGTAAAATTATTTTACACCCCGAAAACGATTTTATGGACGACATCGTTTTAGACGACGTTAAAATTTTAGGGTTGGTCACCGGGCTTATCCGTAAATTTTAAACTCACAGCAAAATTAAAACGCGCTTTAAGCGCGTTTTTTAGTGCGTTTATTTAATTATAGAGCTAAGCGGCAGACTTTTCGTCGATTAAATTAACGGCAAATATATATGCCGAAATCATAAAACCGCTTATCAAAACTCCGCCTAAAATATCGGTGAACCAGTGAACGCCCGCCAAAAGCCTACCTATAACCATAACCGCCATAATAATTTCAAAGATAACGGTAAGGGTATATTTAGTTTTAGAGTTTTTAATTTTACGCTGAATTTCAACTATCGCAGTGCCTAAAATAACGAGCGCAAGCATAGTGTGCGAAGAAGGAAACGACGCTTCCAACTTGCCGTCTAAAATCACGGGGCGATAATTCACGATTGCTTTTTCAAACAAGATATAAAAGAACGCAAGTAATAAGTAGACCCCCGCGAGCGCATAAAAATCTTTATCGAGTTTATTGAACTTTTTAACTTTAATAAGGCTTACGATTCCGTAAATTGCAAAAAACGCCGCTACGGCAAGCGATAAATATCCTAATATATCCGTCGCTTTATGCCATGCCTTTAAGTAGCCGTATTTTGAAAAGACCTTTTCGTTAATGGTTGAAAGCCCGATTTGTGTGCGCGAGTCGCCTATGCGCGCCACGTCAACCGACTTAACTAACACTATTATAGCTATGAACGAAGCAAAAAACGTCAGTGCCGCAATAAGCGGTGCTTTTAATTTTGTTTTCATAAAACTCCTTGTTGGTTAACTCTGAAAATCAGCCTAAATCGCTTAAAATTTTATCTAATGCGGCGGACGGGTCGGGGAGTGAAATCAGCCCTTCAAGCCGTTTAAAAAAGGTTATTTGCCGTTTTGCGTATCTACGAG
>CAKQMM010000202.1 GCA_934254755.1 uncultured Clostridia bacterium | reverse complement strand
CCTCGTTTTTTTCTTCACACACCAACCAAAACCCGCGTATAAATAATTTAGATATAAACGCCGCCGGGCTAACCAACAAGCAAATAACTACATTCCAGATATCGCACGGTCTAATAAATTTAAAAATTTTTTTTAACGTATACTGTTTCACGGGTTACAACTCCTTTTTAGCCCGAAGTTCTTTAAAGTTATATAACTTACCAAACACAAATAGCGGTGAACTAATCAGCGACGGGCAAACGTTTTAAAAACCCATCCGCGAATATTATTCGGCAATAAAACCTGTACGATAAAACGCTTTGCTACGTTTAAAAGATATGTGCCAAAACCGATAATTTTATGTTTAAGCATATATTTTTGAAGAAACTTTTCGCTTTTGAAATATTTAACACCTCCACGGTGCAAAACAAGCCACGTTGTTTTCACGCAAAAGTCATAAACCCACAAGAGCATATCCGAAAATATTTTTTAACTCTTTCATTTAGCGACCCGCATCAACTTGATTCTATATTACGAGCGTCCTTTCTTCGCACCCTTCTATTTATGCAATAGTTTCTTGAAGATCCAGCCGCGCAACTTGTTCGGCATAAGCGCAACCGCTAATTGCACCAGTAGCGTGTAACGATAGTCCCACCAACTTATGTAGCCCGTTTTATACACTTGTTTTCTGCCGCTCTTATACTTTTTGTAATACGAAAGTCCGCCGCGGCGTTCAAACATATCTTTTCCTATACGAACGAACACGAGATAGTCGTCTATATTAACGGCCTTTGCGCCGCTTAAAAACATATTGACCCATAAAAGCGTATCTTCCATAAGTAGGCACGACTGATAATTGCCCGCCTTTAAAACGGCAGATTTTTTAAACATCACGCTTACGTGATTTAACCCGTCTCGTCTCTTCTGATACTTTTTAATAGCTTCGTCATCAAGCGGAACGATGCGTTTTGCAACAATATTTTCAACGCTGCCTTCAAATTCGAGAACGTGGCTGCCGCATATATCGAGCGCAGGGTCTTTCATAAACTCTTTCAACTGCAACTCGAACCTGTCGTTACGCGATATATCGTCGCTATCCATTCTCGCAATAAGTTCGTTGTCGCACATTAAGACGCCTTCTCTCAACGCAAGCCCAAGCCCGCGGTTCGTTTCAAGCGGAACAATTTTAAATACCCCCGGGAAAAGCCCGTTGAACTCGTCTATAACCCCGTCAAGTTCAGGAGTCAACGGTCCGTCTTTAACTATAACTATCTGGTCGGGTTTTATCGTCTGATTCACGACGCTGTCAATCGCCAAACGCAAAAATTCAGGGTTTTCTTTAAAATATACGGACATTAAGACCGAAAATTTATCCATTCAATTAGTCCTATGCGGCGCGGAAGTCGCGCCGTTTTATTTTTTCAGCACCGCGAAAACGGTTCTGAACATCGTTTTTAAGTCGCTAAAAAGCGAAAACTTTTTAATCGACTGTAAGTTATACTTCATTTTTTCGGGCAGAATTTTTTCGACGTAAACTTCGTCGACGTTTTCCGCTCCGCTTAAAAGCTCGTCTTCGTCTTTAAAACAAATACTCGCTTCGCTCGTAACGCCCGCACGAAGCAAAAGCGTCGCCCGCATCTTAGGCGCATACTTTTCAACGTACTTGGTAACTTCGGGGCGGGTACCGACGAAAGACATCGTCCCCCTGAACACGTCGATAAGCTGGCTTATCTCGTCAAGCCTGCACTTTCTTATAAGTTTCCCGACGCGGGTAATGCGCGCGTCGTTATTGACGGTTACAAGGCTGCCCTTTTTATCCGCGCCCGAAACCATCGAACGGAATTTAAAGATTCGGAACTTTTTACCGTATCTCGTAACCCTTTCCTGCCGATAAAAAACGGGGCCTTTGCTGTCGATTTTTATAGCTATCGCCAAAATCAGAAATGCGGGCGACAGTAATATAAGCATTATCGCCGAAACGATTATATCGAACAGCCTTTTTATTAAAAGCTGAAACTTTTTTTTGCGCAAAATATCGTAATATTCGCGCACTTCGTCGCATTGCATGCTTTCGGGCAGATCTTCCCACTTGCGCAAAATCATTTAACGTACCCTTTTAGAATTTCGGTGAAGTTTTTGATGACGTAATCGACCTGCTCGTCCGTTAAACAAGTGTGAAGCGGCAAGGTTATTTCGTGCGCAAAATGGTCGTAAGCGTTAGGATAGTCTTTAATATCGAAGCCCGCCTCTTTATACGCCGTGTGCATGGGGAGCGGCTTATAGTGAACGTTGCAGGCAATCCCTCTTTCGCCCATTTTGTTAATAATTTCGCCGCGCTGAGCGTAACTAATATACGGCGTTTCGGTTATATACAAATGCCCCGAAGATACGTGCGTATCGGTATAATGCGGTAAAACTTTCACGCCGAGCGGTTTAACCGCCGCGTCGTATTTTCCGATGATTTCTTTTCTGCGTTTAAGCATATCCGGGTAACGCTCGAACTGGATAAGCCCCATCGCCGCGGCAACGTCGGTCATATTGCATTTATACCAGGTGCCGACGATATCGTACTCCCACGCGCCGAGTTTGGTTTTTGCAAGCGCGTCTTTAGACTGCCCGTGAAGCGATAAAAGTTGAAGTTCGTGATAGATATCTTCGTTGCTAACCCCGTCAATCGTGCGCCAGGTGAGCGCGCCGCCTTCCGCCGTGGTAAAGTTTTTGACGGCGTGGAAACTGAAACTTGAAAAGTCCGCTACCGACCCTATCATTTTACCTTTATATATCGCGCCGAAAGCGTGCGCCGTATCCGCGCAGACCGCAATTCTGCCGATAGCGCGCTGAATGTCGTTACTCGGTTTAAACAGCGGCTTTTTTTCTTCGATTATCTTAAAAATCTTTTCATAGTCGCACGGAACGCCGCCCAAATCGACGGGAATAATAACCTTGGTTTTATCGGTTATCGCTATAGACAGCGCGTCGTAATCCATCTCTAAACTATCTTTTTGCGAGTCGATTAAAACAAGCTTTGCCCCCACGTGACAAACGACCGACGCGCTTGCGGTGTACGTATAGGCGGGCACGATGACTTCATCCCCTTCCTTAACGCCTAAAACGCGCAGCGCAAGTTCCGCGCAAGCCGTCTGAGAGTTAAGACACACGCATTTTTCGGTTCCGACCCATTCGGCAATTTCTTTTTCTAATTTTTTAGTTCTCGGCCCCGTGG
>CAKQMM010000201.1 GCA_934254755.1 uncultured Clostridia bacterium | reverse complement strand
CGCTATCAAGCGCTAACTTATCGAGCGCGAATTTTAAATATTCGGGGCTGAAAAACGGGTCGGCAGTGTCGCGTTCGGCGTAATTTATACCCTCCAAACTTTCGGCGGTTTTTCTTATTTCGGAAAAAATGCCTTTTGCGATATACTCGCGCGCGCCGCCCTTATCAATATAACATTTCATAAACGGATACACAAGCATATTAGTCGCTGCGCCGCCTAAAGCCCCGCCGCGCTCTATCAATAAAGTTTTCGCGCCGCCGCGCGCCGCTTTAACCGCCGCCGCAACGCCGCTAAGCCCGCCGCCCGCGACGACGACTTCGTATTCAAGCATAATTATCTCCTTAATTTAACCTATTTATCTAACTAAACAACCGTTTTTGTTTTACGGCGTTTTATTTTACGGGCAACACCAGACGGTGACAATACCGCTTAGCGGCAATTTCCTTACCCGTGTATGGCGCGACTATCCCAAGCGCCCGCGGAAAGCCCGCAGGCGTTAAGCCGCGGCTTTTAACCTCTTTGCCGAGCGTAAGCCAGGCGTTATCGACTCCGCCGTAATCGCCGTAATATAAAACGGAAAGAGCTTTACACGAAGGGAGCGTCACGCTGTCCGCCGTCTTCTTTTTAACGGGTACGCATACGTAATAAGCGAAGTCTTCGTTTCCGATATAACCGTCCAAATAATCGCTCCGCTCGGAAATCGTGAAAATCGGCTCGTCCGAAAGCACGCAACCTTTTCGGACGCACTCGCCGTAAAAATCGAACATGGCGTTATATTTATCCTGCACCGTTCTTCCGACCGCTTTACACATACAACAAAGCGTTTCGGGGAGAGTGATGACGCTGACGGAAATACTCTCTTTGGGGGCAGAGCGCAGCCGCAACTCTTCCACACCGCGTTGCAAGTCAAGAAGCCTCCCCTCGAGTTCGTTTAAAATGTCGGCAACTTGCCCGCCGCTTTTAAAGTAGCTTATTATCTCTTCTTTGCTAAGCCCCATCGTCTTGAATTTTTGAACCTGCAAAACGTGCGCGACGCTAAAATTGTCGTAGTACCTCCGCCCGCTGTCTTTAGAAACGTAAGCGGGTTTTAACAGTCCGCTTTCCTCCATTCTGAGCAGCGTGCTTCTCGAAACGCCGCACGCCGCGGCGGCTTCGGTAATCCGAAACAGTCCTTTTTTATCGCCTTCCATATTTTCTCCCGAATTTTTTTGAAAAAATCGTTGCTTCGTTCATAGGTGAACGAAGTATACTAATAGTATAATTCATAACAATATTTTGTCAAGGCGTTTTTAAAAAAAGGCAAATCGCGGTTTTTTGCGGGCGGCTGCGCCGCCATATCGAGCGTTAGCGAAATATCTCGCGGAAACGAATACGGCAAAATTTTAAAAGTTGTTTCAAATAAGTTTTTTATTACTACACCATTGTTAAAGGAGAAATAATCAATGCTTAAAAGGTTTATTTTAACAGTCGCTTTAATTTGTACGATATGTGTAGGCGTTATCGCGGCGAGCGCGTTGCGGTCGCCGGCTATCGTCTGCGCAGCGGATGATAGCGCGCACACTCACCCCGTTTGCGGCGCGTCGCATACCGATATCGGCAACCATACCGGGGAGTGCGCGAACGTCACTTTTACGGCGTGGGGTTTGAATGAGCAAGGTAATTTAGCTGCCATCCCTTACGATTATGATAGTAAAATCGCATACGCCTATCTAAAAGAAAACGTAGAACTTGAACAATTAGATATTCAGGCAGGATACACTCTTTATCTCTGTCTGAACGGGTTCAGCATTTCAAGCAAATGGAACGGAACCAATTTCAATGACACTACTATCTATGTAAACGACAATGCAAAATTAGTGCTATGCGACTGTAAAGGCGGCGGCAAAATCACCCACAATACAGGGCTGCTCGGAAATGGCGTGTACGTTGGCGGCAACAGCTATGGCAACGGCGGCACGTTTATCATGTACGGCGGCGAAATCAGCGGCAACACCACGGGCACTTCTTCCAAACCAGTCGACGGCGCAGGCGTTACTGTTCAAAACGGCACGTTTTATATGTACAACGGAAAAATTTCCGATAACCATTGTACAAATGCGAGTAACTATGGCGGCGGGGGCGTACTTTCGTATGGCGAAAAGTTTTATATGTACGGCGGCGAAATCAGCGATAACTCTTCGTCCTTAGACGGCGGCGGGATCTTCGCAATAGGTTGCGGCTTGAAAATATATGGCGGCAAAATCAGCGGCAACAATGCGGGCGCAGACGGCGGCGGTTTATGCGTGTACAATACTACGCCTGACATAAGCAACGACGTTGAAATCAGCGGCAATAGCGCACTAAGAGGCGGCGGGATATACGCAGCCAGTCAAAGCTTTACCATATCCGGCAACGTCAAAATCAGCAACAACAAAGCGGGCGCAGACGGCGGCGGAATATATTCTTACAGTCAGGATCTTTACATACTCGACAATGTCGAAATCAGCGGCAACACCGCGGCGGATAACGGCGGCGGAATTTATTTTAAAGGCGAAGAAGGTTACACGACTACAATCTATACTTTAACCATCTCCAATTTGGTAAAAATTATCGGAAACACCGCAAGCGTTAACGGCGGCGGCATTGACGTAGAAAGCGGCTCCCCAAGTAGTTCTAACGGATATGGTATAGGCGTTTTAAATATCAGCGGCGGCAGCGTTACAAACAACACCGTAACGGCAGACAACGGGTACGGCGGCGGTATTTATTTTAACGGCGGCACGTTCAACATGTCGGGCGACGTCACCGTTTACGGAAACACGAAGAATAGTAAAGCAAACAACTCGTACTTGATGAGCGGTAGTTACATTACTATCAACGGTGAACTGACGGGCAACGGCAAAATCGGCGTAATGACCCAAGCATTGCCGTCTACTCGCACTTACGCTAAAATAGCAAAAATTTCTTCGGGCAACAAAGATAGTTTTAGCTCCGATAAATTTGTTTACGAAAACACCTCTAAAGCTGAGCTTAGCACGGCTATCAGTTATAAAACTCTCTATCTCGTTGCATGCGTGCATGAATACGGAACCGAGTATGCGTATGACGAGAATAGCCACTGGCACGGGTGTTCTCTCTGCGATAAAAAGAAAGATGAAGCCGCTCATACCGTAGTTACCGATGAAGCTAAAGCAGCGACCTGCACCGAAACGGGTTTAACCGAAGG
>CAKQMM010000200.1 GCA_934254755.1 uncultured Clostridia bacterium | reverse complement strand
TTCGTCGCCACGACGGGTATTTCGACGCACGCGTCGTACGGTAAATTTTCAACCGAACCGTCGTTTATAAGGTTAGCGTTGAATTTAAACGGCGTTTCGTCGCCGAGGCGGGCGTTTAAAATAAAGGCGGCGTATTCGTTGCCGCGTGTTAAATCGAGCGGCTCTGAGTACCATTTTTTAAGTTCGTTTTCAAACCTATCGGGGTCACTTCTTAAATTAAGCGAAAACGCGTGCACGCCCGGGTTCCAGTTGGTACCGTGGGTGCAATATTTTTCGATTAAATCGGGGCGTTTTCTGAACCAGGCGCAATATTCGCTGTTGTGCCCGCTCGACTCTGTTACGTAGTAACCGAAGGTTTTGAACAACTCGTTGCGGACGAGTTCTTTATTATAAAATTCGGGGTCTTTTATTTTCTCGCGCAAGGCGGGGTAAAGGTCTTTGCCGTTTGCTTCCAATTTAGTAAAAAACGCCTGATGGTTAAGCCCCACGCACTCGTAATCGAGCGCGTTTTTGTCCACGCCTAACCATTCCGCAAGCATGGCGGCAGTTCCTTGCACGCTGTGACATAGCCCCGTAACGTCAACGCTTGACAGCGTTTGCATCGCCTTGCACAAAATGCTCATAGGGTTCGTGTAGTTTAATACGACCGCGCCGTTCTTAGAATATTTTTTAACGTCCTCTAAAATATCGAGCACAAGCGGAATGTTTCTTAAACTTCTGAATATCCCCGAAACGCTGCGCGTGTCGCCCACGTTTATGTCAACGCCGTATTTCATAGGAATTTCTATATCGTAACGCCAGATATCTATATCGCCGTTAAACACCGTTATAATAACCGCGTCGGCGTTTTTAAGAGCCGCTTCGCGCGATAAGGTCGGGGTAATTTTCACCGTTTTAAGGTTAAATCCGTAGGCTATCCGCTCAACGCACTCGGTTATTTTTTTAAGCCGATATTCGTTTAAGTCCATTAAACAAATTTCCGCGTCTTTAAACGCCTCAAAAGTTAAAAGGTCTTTGACGACGTTTCTCGTAAACACAACGCTCCCCGCGCCGATAAACGCAATTTTTTTCATATTCAATCTCCTTTTTGGCGGCTTTTTTTCGCCGTTTGCGTTTTGAATTATAGCACTAAATCTGCGCAATAGTAGTCACATATATTGTAAAAACGCGCAATTATAAACACTTATTTTGCAAAATTTATAAAAAAATCAAAATTCGGTTGATAGATGGTTTTAAGGGGAGTAAAATACATATATGAAAGTTTATGACGATAAAGGCGATAAAATCGCAAAGCCTACCAAGCGCACTTTTTCCGTCGTTTCGGTGGGGCAGGTAAGATACGACGTGCTGGGGGACGCAACCACGATTCGCCCCCACGGGCGGCACGATTATTCGCTGTACTTCGTCGAAAGCGGCGTGTTATATTTCGATAAAGAAATTAAGGTTGAAAAAAACCAAATGTTTTTGTACGACGCTTTTACGCCGCAGTACTACGCGATGTATGCGCAGGATAAAACTTCTTACTATTATCTGCACTTTAACGGCGCAGATTTAGAAACCGTTTTGCGCGAGCTTGGTATATCGGAAAAGACTGTTTTCAGCGTTCGCGGCGAAGCGGTTAAGGCAATATTTTTAAAACTTTTGTCCGTTTACGGGGCGACCGATCCGCTCAGCGTTTTAAAAAGCGAGCGGTACGTAAACGAGCTTATTTCCGCTATTGCCGAAAGTTTCGGTGAGGTTAAAAAGAAGCCGAACAATCTTTTTATAGTCACCGACTATATGGAGCATTATTACGGCGCGCCGTATTCCGCCGTTAAATTCGCTAAAATGCTTAACGTAAGCGTTAGCGGTTTTAACCACGCGTTTAAGGCTGAAACAGGCGTTTCGCCTAAAGAATATTACATTAAAATAAGGCTTAAAGCGGCGGAGCAACTCTTAAAATATACCGATAAACCTATAAAATGGGTTGCAAAATCGGTCGGCTACGATAACGAGGTTTATTTTTACAGACTTTTCGTTAAAAAATACGGCGTTTCGCCGAGAGAATACAGGGCTAAAAACGTTTAAAAATGGGATACTTATGTTTAATAGGAGCGGTTTTGCTCGGCGCGACGAAAGGCGCGCTCGGCAAAAAAGTCAGTTTTCAGGTAAAAACCTCGCTCGATTCGTTGTTTTTTAACTTTATAAGAATGATTTTGTGCGTTGCGTTAGGCGCGGCTTTGGTTGTTATAAGCGGCGCGGGCGGCTTTAAAGTTGACGAGCTTACGATAGGTTTAGCCGTTTTAAACGGCGTAACTCAGGCGGTTTTCGTGTACAACTGGATAATGGCGGTGCGGCAAGGCTCTTACGTTATGATGGACGTTTTCGCGCTTTTATCCGCGGTTATTCCGACAATCGGTTGCCGCATTATGTTCGGTACGAAAATCACGGTTTTCGCGCTCGTCGGGTTTGCCGTTTTAATCGTGGCGGCGTTTTTGCTTGCAAGTTACAACGCAAAATTAAAGGGCAGTTTTTCGCTTAAAATGTTCGCGCTTTTGATGCTTAATTTGCTGACGCAAGGTTTAATGGACTTTTCAATGCAAATTTTTAAGCGGAGTAACGCCACGGGGTCAAACGCCGCTTTTAACTTTTACGCTTTTATTTTTACCGCAATAACATTGCTTTTGATTTATGCGGTTTTAACAGTTTTGAGAGAAAAGGGCGAAGATAAAAAATATCTTATAACCTTTAAAGAACAGATTGCAGGCGAAGCGGAAGGGCTTAAAAAAGTTTTCGTTTTTATCGCGCTTATGGCGGTTTGTTTGTTTTTTAACAGTTATTTAACGACCGTTGCAAGCGGAACGCTTCCGCCATCTATCTTATCGCCGCTAAGGTCCGGGCTTTCGCTTATTTTATCAACCGTTATAGCATGGTTTTATAAAGAAAAGCCGTCCTTTAAATCTATTTTAGGCACTGTTATCGCGTTTTTAGGGCTTATGGTTATGAACGCGCCGACGATTTTCGGGATATCCGCAATCGGATTTTAAGGGCGAAAAATCGCTGATAAAACGCTTTTAACGATAAATTTAACCGCAATTTAGTTTAAATAACGCAAAAAAACGCAAGGCGTAAAACCTTGCGTTTTAAGTTTGTTTTAATTAAATTATTTTTCGTAAACCGAACGGCTTAAAATATAAATTTCGGGATATTGGCGATAATTTTCATCATAGTCAAGCCCGTAACCT
>CAKQMM010000199.1 GCA_934254755.1 uncultured Clostridia bacterium | reverse complement strand
GACCGATAACCGTTCCGTTTATAATGGCGCTCGGCGTGGGGATAGCGATGTCCGTCGGCGGCAGGGACGCGAGCGACAACAGTTTCGGCTTGGTCGCGCTGTGTTCGATAGGTCCCGTTATCGCGGTTATGGCGCTGGGGCTTTTGTCGAGCGGAAGCGTCAATTATAAAATTCCCGATTATTCTATACCCGAAAGTTTTTTTGCGTCCACCGCAAAAACTCTTTTATCGGTAACGAAAGAAGTTGCTATCGCGCTCGGACTTATAGTCGCGTTTTTCGCGGTGTTGCAAGCAATTTTCTTAAAACTTCCTAAAAAATATTTAATTCGTATCGCAATCGGCGTAGCGTACACCTTCGTCGGTCTGGTGCTCTTTTTGACCGCCGTTTCCGTCGCGTTTATGCCGATAGGATATAAACTCGGAACTTCTTTCGGCGAACTTGCAAAAAGCGGAAATTCCCCCGCGATAATCACGATTGCGGGCTTTGTGCTCGGCGCGGTAGTCGTTCTTGCGGAACCTGCGGTGCACGTCTTGAACAGCCAAGTCGAAGGGATTACGAACAAAACGGTCACTAAGCGTTCGATGCTCATCGCGCTTTCTGCGGGCGTGGGCGTATCGCTTGCGCTGTCGATGATAAGAATTTACTTCGATTTCAGCATAATGTACTATCTCGTGCCGGGGTACGCGATATCGCTGGGGCTATCGTTCTTCGTCCCGAAAATTTACACGGCGATAGCGTTCGATTCGGGCGGGGTAGCTTCGGGTCCGCTTACTTCAAGCTTTATTTTGCCGTTTGCAATCGGCGTATGCTTCGTGTTGCAGGGCGAAAGCAAGGTTTTGACTGACGCATTCGGCATAGTCGCCATGGTCGCGATGACGCCGCTTATAACCATTCAGCTTTTAGGGTTCAGAGCGGTTACCGCAACGCGCATCAGAAAGAAAGTCGCCATCAACAAAATGCTGCTCGAAGGCGACGAGCAAATTATCACGTTTTAAGGTTGAATTATGAGTAAGGTTATCAAAAAAACGGAAGAAGCCGTTGTGGCGGCAGTCACCGCCGCGAAAAAGAAGCGTGCGGGCGGCAAAAAAGCGCAGGTTGATAAGCAAGAAGCAAATTCCGCGCCGAATAAACTTTACACCTTAATTTTGGTCGTGCCCGAAAAACGCGCCGACTATTACGCGCATCTGCTCAGCGATTACGAAGTGAACGTAAGCTACTTAATGCAGGCGGAAGGCACCGCAAAAAGCGGCGGGTTTATTATAGGCGATTATACCGATTACAAAAAAACCGTTATAATTTCCGCCGTGAAAGACGAGCGGGTCAAAGAAGTATTAAACGTGTTGAACGAAAAGTTCGAGACGGTCAAAAACGGCAAAGGCATAGCTTTCACGGTGCCGTTTTCAAGTATGATAGGCTTACTTTCATACAGGTTTTTATCAAATATAAGGAAGTGAAACGATGGGTAATTACGAAGTTATTTTGTGCATAGTAAACAAAGGCTTTCAGGACGCGGTTATGGACGCGGCGCGCGAATTCGGCGCGACCGGCGGCACCGTTATTTCGGCACGCGGAACCGCAAGCCCCGAAGCGGAAAGCGTATTCGGCTTTTCCGTTCAGCCCGAAAAAGAAATCGTTATGATTTTGGTCGACAGTAAAATAAAAAACGATATTCTGCACGCGCTTTATAATAAAGTGGGGTTATCGACTCCGGGCGGAGGAATAGCTTACTCTATGCCGGTAAGCGAAGTCGTCGGAATAAAGCCGCGTAGCGTCGAAAGTAAGGATGAAAAGCCTATCGAACCCGATAACGCCGCAAGCGCGCAAGGTAAAACGGAATAAACTTTTTAACACGCCGCAAAATTTTGCGGCGTTATTTTTTGGTTGAAGATACAGACACAAAAGTGTATACCGCGCAAAAATTTAGTCCATAATTTATAGCGGAGGACATTATGGAACTAATTAAAAGCGTAACTTTTTCAAACTTAACGCGCGCGTTCATATCCGAATGCGCCGCTAAAACGAGATACGAATTCATCGAGTACGGCGCGCGCTATAACGGCAAGGAGGCGATAGCTACAATCGTAGATAAAATCGCCTATCAAGAGTTTAACCACGCGCGCATGCTTTACACCAAAATTCAGTCGGCGTCGCAAAAAACTATCGACAACCACGACGTTTGCGCCAGCCTCCCCTTCAAAGAAAAGTGGGACGTTTTAGAAAATCTTCGCTTAGCGGCGGAAGACGAGGCGAGCGAAGCGATATTTTATCAGAAAGCGGCAAAAACCGCCGAAAGCGAAGGGTTTAAAGATATTGCGGAACTTTTTGAACTTATTAGGGCGGCGGAAATAAAACACCGCAAAGTGTTTTTGTTTTTATACGAACGCTTAAAGGACGGCACTCTTTATAAGCGCGACAAAAAAGAAAAATGGATATGCCCGTCATGCGGGCACGAGTATATCGGCGAAGAATGTTTTAAAACCTGCCCCCTTTGCGAGGCAAAGCAGGAAACCGTTTTAATTCCTATGCCGAAAGAACTCGTTATCTGAATAAATTATCGGCGGCGGCGCGTTTTTGCGCCGCCGCTTTTACTTTTGCACCGCCGCTCGGCTATGCTTTATAATGATATGGCGCATATATATTACCGCGGCGCAAAAAAGGAGAAAGTTTTATGAAATACAAAAAATGGCTTGACGTATGGCTTGAAAATTACGTCAAGCAATCGGTGAAAAGACGCACTTATTTAAGGTACAAAGAAATCGCGAACGACCATATAAAAAGTCGTTTAGGCGAAACGGAAACGGGTAGAATAACCCCTTTGTCGCTTCAAACTTTTGCGGCTACGCTTACGGAAAGCGGCAACCTTATTACGGGGCGAGGCTTGTCCGCAAATTCGGTGAGCGCAATACTTTCGGTCGTTAAAAGTTCGCTTAAAGCGGCGTATATGTCGGGCGAAACGAAAAAGTACGCGGGCGGCAACGTTAAAAGACCGATGTTCAGCGAAAAAAACGTAACTTGTTTTACGTTTAACGAACAAAAGAAAATAGAAGCCGCCGTTTCCGCAAAAAAAGGCAAAGCGTTCGGCATAACTCTTTGCTTATATACGGGGCTTAGGATAGGCGAACTTTTATCTTTAACCTGGCAGGATATAGATTTTAAAAGCGGAGTTTTAACCGTAAACAAAACGTGCTACGACGGAATAGACGAAAACGGCGTGTTTTCGCGGATAACGGGCG
>CAKQMM010000198.1 GCA_934254755.1 uncultured Clostridia bacterium | reverse complement strand
CAAAACGAACTTATAACGCTCGTAAAAACCCTTGCCGAAAATTCAAGCGTCGTCATAATGAGCGGCTCTCTCCCGAAAGGCGTTAGCGACGATTTTTACGCCCGCATAATTCGCGCTTTGCCGAAAAACGTGGTTACGATAGTCGATAGCGAGGGCGATAAACTTATGAACGCCGTAAACGAAGGCGTTTATATGGTTAAGCCTAACCTAAGCGAGCTCGAAGGGGTTGTTAAGCGGGAGTTAAAGACGAAAAAAGACTACGTTGACGGGTGCAGATTTTTAATAGATAAAGGCGCAAAATACGTGCTTTTATCGCTCGGTCGCGCGGGCGCGGTGCTTTGTAACGATAAAGCCGCTTACTTTTGTAAGAGCGCGGCGGTCGCCGTCAATTCGACCGTAGGCGCGGGCGACAGTATGGTTGCCGCGGCTGCCGTTATGATTGAAAAAAATATGCCCGACGACGTGATTTTGCGTTCCGCCGTCGCCGCGGGCACGGCTTCTATCACAACCCCCGGCACGAACTTGTTTTACAGAGATAAGTACGAAGAAATTTACGATAAAATATTCGTTGAGAAAATATAATTTAAAATTTTAAGCAGCCTAAAAATAACGGGCGGTCTTGAAATTGCTTAAACTTAATTATGATTACCATTAAACAAATAAAAGCGGACGAAGAGATAAGCGCGCTTATTAAAACCAGCGCGAAGCAAATCGACGCGCTCAACTTTACCGAACATTCCGTTCGGCACGCAAGCATCGTTTCGTCCTGGACGTCGCTCATATTAAAAGAGATAGGCGAAAGCGAAAAACTTATAAATTTAGGCGAAATTGCGGGATATATGCACGATATCGGCAACGCCTTATCGCGCTTTAACCACGCCCAGAGCGGGGCGATTTTAGCATACGAGCTTTTAACGAAGCGCGGCATGAATTACGAAGACGCCGCCGAAATCATGATGGCTATCGGCAATCACGACGAAGTGAACGGCGTGCCCGTAAGCGTGCTTTCAGCCGCGCTTATCATTGCGGATAAGTCGGACGTACACAAGTCGCGCGTGCGCAACAAGGTTTTAAACGAGGACACCAACATTCACGACAGGGTGAATTTAGCGGCTAACCGCTCGTATATTACGGTCGATAAAGAACAAAAACGGATAGACACCGTGCTCGATATAGATACGGATATTTGTTCTGTAGGCGATTATTTTGAAATTTACCACACCCGCATGCTTATGTGCTCGAAGGCGGCGGACTTAATCGGCTTTAAGTACGGGCTTATCATAAACGGCGTAAGAATGTTATAAATGCAGTTTAAATTTTAAAAAAACCATAATAAAAACGATAGAATTTGCCCATAAAATAACTATGGGCAAATTTTTTACGCGCATAAAAGAATTTATAAATTTTTCGTCGATGAAAAAAACGTCAACGCTTGCGGGCGCGCTCGTTTATTTCACCGTTTTAGGCGCGGTGCCCACCATTTTTTTAATAAGCGCGGCTCTTAGCTTGTTCGGCGCGGAATTTAACGACGCGGCGCGTATGTTACTCAGCGAAAAGGCGCTTAATTTAATATCTTTTGCAAGCGTAGCCGCTAAAAAATACGGTAGCGGGGGCGGGATAATCGCGGCGGCGGTAGCGCTATACTCCGCGGCGAACGTTTTGTATCATTTAAGGCGCGCGGGAGAGATGATTTATAATTTTAAGCCCGCAAAATCGCTGTTTTTGCGCCTTTTAACGCTGCTTATAATGCTTATTGCGATATTCGCGTTTTCCGTCGTCGCGTTCGTTTATTTAACCGTGCAAAACTATATTCAGGCGGTTTTAGGCGCGGCGGCGGGCAAAATCGTAAACGGCGCGGCGTTTTTTGTAATATCGTTTTTGTTCGTGGTCGCCGTAAATTTTTACGTTTGCCCCTTTAAAACTACTTTTAAAGAGGTTGCCGTCGGCAGCGCGTACACCGTTATATTTTCATTCGTTATAACTAACGTTTTCTTTTTTTATATCGAACATTTTTCAAACTACTATGAAGTTTACGGCAAAATCGCTTCGGCGTTTTTAGCCCTCACATTAACCTATCTCGTAATGAAAGGGCTTCTTAGCGGGATAAGTTTAAACGTGTTTACGGCGGGCAGAAGGTTCAGGTTCGGGCGAAAAAAATCTGCGAAACCAAAAGGAGAAACGACCGCTTTTAATAAAAGCGAAAGTCGTGCCGAAAAGGGTTGACTTTTTGAAGTTACAACGGGTATAATTAAAGCCGATAAAAGCGGGGTAAAAATTAAATTCCGCAAATAAGGAGTAGCGAAATGAAATGCGTTCTTACCGTAATCGGCAAAGATAAACCGGGCATTATTTATAAAGTAAGCGAACTTTTGGCGAAGCACCGGATAAATATCGAAGATATCACGCAAACCATTATGCAGTCGACCTTTACGATGGTTATGATTGTGAACCTTGAAAAATCTACGGTCAGTTTTAAAGACTTGTCCGAAGAGGTGAAGGCGTTAAGCGAAGAAATAGGCGTCAGAATTCACCTTCAGAACGAAGGCATTTTCGACGCGATATACAAGGTGTAAAATGATAAAACAATCGGAAATTTTAGAAACCATAAACATGGTTGAAAAAGAGCATTTCGATATTCGCACCGTAACGATGGGTTTGTCGCTTTTCGGCTGTATACGCGAGTCTGCCGACAAAACCGCCGCCGCGTGTTACGATTTTATCTGCAAAAACGCCGAAAACTTAGTTAAAACGGCGGAAGATATATCTATCGAATACGGCGTGCCTATCGTTAATAAGCGCGTGTCTATTACCCCCGCAAGTTTTTTGACGGCGAATTTTATCGGCGAAGAAATAAAACTCGTAAAAGCCTTGGATAAAGCCGCAAAAACCGTCGGAGTGGACTTTTTGGGCGGATATTCGGTGCTTGCGCATAAAAACCTTACCAAAGCCGAAATAAGCTTTATAAACAGCATCCCCGAAGCCTTGGCGGCGACGGACAGAGTTTGTTCGTCGGTGAACGTGGGTTCTACCCGTGCGGGCATAAATATGGACGCAGTTAAACTTTTAGGCGAAACGGTTAAACAAGCGGCGTTTTTAACGAAAGATAAAGACGGTCTTGCCGCCGCCAAATTCGTGGCGTTTTGTAACGCCGTCGAAGATAATCCGTTTATGGCGGGCGCGTTCCACGGTGTCGGCGAAGGCGACGTCGTGTTGAACGTAGGCGTATCGGGTCCGGGGGTCGTAAAAACCGCGCTCGAAGGAATAAAA
>CAKQMM010000197.1 GCA_934254755.1 uncultured Clostridia bacterium | reverse complement strand
ATCACCGGCAACTCCACCAACCCCACCCGCTTCCAGCACCCCGTTGCAGGCACCTACAAAAAATGGTGCGTTGAAAACGGCAAAAAATACTTCTCGGTTGCTTCGGGCGGCGGCACGGGCAGAACCCTTCACCCCGACAACATGGCTGCGGGTCCCTCTTCTTACGGCATGACGGATACGATGGGCAGAATGCACTCCGACGCGCAGTTCGCGGGCTCTTCGTCCGTTCCCGCTCACGTTGAAATGATGGGCTTGATCGGGATGGGTAACAACCCCATGGTCGGCGCGACGGTCGCGGTTGCGGTTGCAGTCGAAAAGGCTATGAACAAATAATTTTAAACAAAACTAAAACGGGTTTGCGTTTGCAAACCCGTTTTTTTGTCGCGTGATATTTCTCGGCGATAAGCAGTCCGGAATGTTGTTTGATTATCCCCCAACGATTGAAACGGGTCGTCGGAACTCCGCCCCCTACGACTTCTAACCACTAATCATGATAATCTTTTAATTTTTGATATTCTTTATTATATTTTCTGTTTAGTCTGTAAAACGTTTGCGGGTTTGAAAAGTTTTCCAAAATAATATCGGCGCGCTTTTTCGCTCCGTTTTGCCCGCACTCTATAAGCGTTTTTTGATACTTCAAATTCAAAACGTATTCTGTAAACCCCATATTAAAATACTTTTTAAAAAGTTTTGAAAAATAGTTTGGCGAATAACCGAACTTTGCGGCGACTTCGTCGCGCGAAAAGTCCGATTTGTAATTTTCGTTTAAATAATCCAAAATTTCGTTGAGTTCGCCTTTTTTTACCGATACCGTTTCTCCGTAACGGCGGATAATCGCGCCGACGATAAGCGAAGCGTAACCGCGCCGCTCATACTCGTTCAATACGCCAGAATTATCGGCATCTGAAAGCGCAAAGCGCAAAATTTCAAGTATTTTTTTATTATATTCTTTATCGCCCAAAAAATTCGGCAGGCACAAATTTTTACCGCCTATGCTCATAAGATACTCGTTCGGGCGGACAGTTAAAAGGATATGTTCTCCGCCGTCTACAGACTCGTACTTATGTATGTCAAAGGGGTTTAAAAAATAGGCGTCGCCCGCCGTCAAAACGTATTCTTTGCCGTTTATGGCCGCCGTGTGCGTTCCGTTTAACACGAACGACAGTTCCGCTTCGCCGTGAAAGTGCGTCGGGCAACCTACGTTTTTTTGCTCTTTTATAAACGCTTGATATCTGCGCTTAAAATAGTCTTCGTAAAAACCTATCATAATTGAATTTTAACGCTAAGTTAACCCGCAGGTCAAGTTAAATTTTTAAAAAATCGTACAATATGAAACAAAACAAGCACAAAACAGATTGAAAACGAAAAAAACGCATTGTATACTATACACATAACCGAGTGGGACTCGAGCCCCGTCAAGCCTTAAACCGTCTTTTTTGCCCGTTTTAGGCAAATCTTTGCTTGAAGTACGTCAACCGTATTGCAAGCGAGTTTAACGCTGATTTTGCAAATTTTGCACCGCTTAAACTTGATGCGGTTCAAATCCCGCTCGGCTAAGGTGACCTATGAATCGAAAAATATTTTCCGAAAACCATTCCCAAAATACGGGTTCTCCGAAAATCGGCGAGCCTATAAAAAACGCGGCGAAAAAATTAGAATACTCCGCCGACGAAAGTTTAAAGCTTAGAGGCGAAATTTTTGCAAACGAAATAGAACGCGGCTTTATATCGGACTTTGAAGAAACCGACGAACACGTAAAAAAAGGACTTTGCGAAACTTCCGACAAAATGGTACATGTGACCACTTTTCTGAGCCTTGGCGGCTACGTTTACATGACCTATTACGCAAATTCGTCAAACGGCGCGGAAGACCCGAAATTTCAGTCCGCAAGGCTCGTCTACGCGCCTGTAAACGACGTTGAAAACAAGACCTTTTTAACCGTTCAATCCGTCGGCGAAACGCTTGACAATCTTCCCGTAAACTGCGTTTACGACACCATTATGGCAAAAGTCGGCGACGAAGAGCTTATGGTTTTATGGACGGCTAAAATCGGCGATAATTACTATCGTTTGTACCGCCCGTTTAACGTAAAAACGAAAACGTTCGGCGATATAGGCGTAAACAAATTGCGCGTTAAAAACATAGAGAACGATTTCAGTTTCAGCGGCATACAAAACGCGTTTACCGAAAGCGGCATCGGATATAAAACGATGTACTCGGATATAGGCATAATGCAAAAGTTCACTTCCCGCACAGAAAACGGCGAAAGATACTACTATAGCGGTGCGTACAGCGGAGATTTTAACTTCATTATCAAATCGAAAGATTTTATAACCTGGGAATACATTGCCGCACCCGATTTTGCGAACTTTTCGAAATGGGAAAACGCAACTTTCTTAAAAGACGATAAAATCTACTACTTCGTCCGCCAGCAAGACGGCGAAAGTTGCGGTTTTTTAACCGCGTACGACTTAAAAGCGAAAAAGTTCTGCGACCCTGTGCTTATCGAAGACTGCCAGTCGCGCAGCGATTTTATCGAGTACGGCGGCGAACTTTACTTGTTCCACGCACCCGTTGACCGCGAGCATATAGGCGTTGTAAAAATAAACCGCGCCGATATCAAAAACAGCGTTCCCGTTTTTATAGCGAAAATGCGCACAAGCTGCTTTTACCCGTTTATAAACTACTATATGGGCGGCGGTTTAGCGATGTCTTACACAGTAGAACGCAAACACGTTCGCCTTGCAAAATTCGACTTTAATAAAATATTAAATTTATAATTGCGGAAAATTACTCCGCAATAAAAGGAGAAAACGATGCACAGAACAAAATTAAGCGGCATATACATACCTGTCGTAACCCCCTTCAATAAAGACGAAAGCATTAACTTTAACGGCATTAAAGAAGTAACGAAGTTTTTGGCAGAAAACGGCGTTACCGGGATAATTCCGAGCGGTTCGACCGGCGAAATGATAGCCCTTACGAAGGACGAACAAATCGCCGTAAACGACGCGTACATAAAAGCGGCGAAAGAAAACGGCATTAAAGTTGTCGCGTCAACGGGCGCATACCGCACGAAGGACGTTATAGAAATGTCCGTCGCCGCCGAAAAAGCGGGGGCAGACGGCATTATGGCGGTCACTCCCTGGTATATGGCGCCTAACGAACAAGAACTTTTCGAGCATTATAAGTCTGTTCACGACGCTGTAAATGTTCCCGTTATGGTTTACCACAACCCCTACTATTCCACCTGTCTGATGTCTGACGAATTT
>CAKQMM010000196.1 GCA_934254755.1 uncultured Clostridia bacterium | reverse complement strand
GCATATAACTGTGACCACGGAAAAGACACCCCCCACGCGCTCGGCTTTATTATCGAAGCCGAGAATAAAAAAATATACGTCGCGGGCGACACGAAATATCGCGAAGATTACTTTTCTTCCGAAAAGGTCGCGGGGGCGGACTTGTTTATTTTCCCCATAAACGGCGCGTTCGGCAATATGAACGGGAAGGACGGGGCGAAAGGGGCAAGCGTAGTCAATGCAAAATCGGCGGTTCCTTGCCACTACTGGAACTTTGCCGAACACTTCGGCGACCCGTATTCGTTTATGACGGAAGCGAAAAACTTAGGCGTAAAATACACGCTTATGCGTCAGGGCGAAAAAATCACTTTATGATTAAAAAAGGTTTTTATAAAGACTTGCCGTGTTACGACGTTATATCAAACGACAAGGTCTTAAAAATTTTGCCGGGCGAGGGCGGAAAAATCGCTTCGATATCCGCGGGCGGGTTTGAGTTTTTAGAGCAAGCGACAAACAAAAATTATAAAAAACTAAACTATACGGGCGTTTTTGTAGACAGCGAGTGTTCTGGGTTCGACGATATGTTTCCGACGGTTGACGAGTTTGAAACGTGCGGGCTTATTTATCCCGACCACGGCGTTATCGCCCGCATACCTATGAGTGCATGCGTCGCGGGCGGCGAAGTTAAACTTAGCGCAAAAACGCCCGACCTTCCGTTTGAGTGGACTAAAACGGTCGGAATAATAAACGACGGGTTTAAAATAGAGTATCGTATAAAAAACCTGTCCGATAAAACTTTGCCGTATATATACGCGGCGCATTTAATGCTTAAAGGGGCGGACGATTTGCGCATAATTTCCCCATACGGCGATAGTAGAGATATAACTTACAGTTTCGGCGAAGAGTTTAAGGGGCTACCGAAAAACAAACTCGTCGGCAAAACGCCGAGCGGCGCGGCGTACAAATTTTATTATAATAATGAAATCTCGCGCGGCGAAATAATTGCTAAGTACGAGTTTAACGAGTTAAAACTATGCTACGACAATTCGGTTTTAAAGTACCTTGGCGTGTGGATAAACAACGGCGAGTTTAAAAACATGTATAACGTTGCGGCGGAAGTTGCGTCCGCCCCTTACGACACGCCTAAAAAAGCGATCGAAGCGGGCAAATGCTCGTTTATAGCGGGCGGCGGAGAAGTTAAGTTTACTATAAATATAGAGCTATTTTCGGCTACGTCAAAATAAAGGAGAAATTATGAAAGCGATAACGGTTTTTAAACCGTACGACGCGAGAATGACCGTCGTACCCGACCCTATCCCCAAGGATAACGAAGTCGTTATAAAAGTTAAAGAAACGGGCGTTTGCGCCACCGATATAGGAATTTACACGGGCAAGTCAAGCTTCGTCGAAAGCGGCGAAATAACCTACCCCGTGCGTTTCGGGCACGAGTTTTCGGGCGTCGTTACGGCGGTAGGGAAAGCGGTTAAAAAATTTAAGGTCGGCGACAGGGTGTACACCGATAACGGCGTTGCTTGCGGAAAGTGCGAGTATTGCTTGCGCGGCGATTATGAAAATTGCCCGAACGTAAAGTCTGTCGGCACCGTTAATTGCTGGGACGGGTGCTACGCCGAGTTTATGCTTATGCCCGAATATCACGTATACAAGCTTCCCGATAACGTTTCTTATTTAGAAGGCGCGCTTATAGAGCCGCTCAGCATCGCGCTTGACACATTCCATAATTACAGCGTTAAGCCGACCGATACGGTCGTCGTAATCGGAACGGGGGCGACGGGTATGGGGGCTTTATGGATAGCAAAATATTTGGGCGCGAAAGAAGTTATAATGGTGGGGCGAACCGATAGCAAGTTAGCGGTTGCTGAAAAGTTAGGGGCGACTAAGATTATAAACAGCCGCGAAACGGACGCCGTTAAAGCGGTTAAAGACTTAACGAACGGCGCGGGTGCGGAACTCGTGATAGAAACGTCGGGCTCGAAGCCTGCGCTTTTGTTCGCGATAGATATGCTTCGCCGCGACGGGAGGCTTTCAATCGTGTCGTTTTACGAGTCGAACGTGGATAACGTGCCGATAGATAAAATCGCGCTCGGAAGAATGTCTTTGGTCGGGGCGGCGGGGAGATTCGGCAACCCGCAAAAGGTCGCCGAAATGATGGAGAAAAACCCCGTTAAACTAACGCCGATTATAACTCACCGCGTAAAATTCGGTAGCGCGGTTAAGGTCTTTGAAAATATTGCCGATTATAACGATAAAATTAAAATAATGATAGACTTTGATTAAGAGGTGTAGTATGATTAAATTAGAACCTAAAATTATAAAAGTAAACAAAGTTATGCCGTATAGTTTCGGTAAAGAGTACGATTCGCGCATGATTTTAGACAGCACCGTCACGGGGCGCGAGGGCGTTATACAGATAAACCACGGCACCGTCAAAAAGGGGTGCAAACTCGGCGGCGGTGTTCACGAAGCGGACGAAATATATTATATTTTAAGCGGCAACGGCGAAATTAAACTTGACGATAAAGTTTACCCCGTCGCGGCTGACGAAGTTATATTTATCCCCGCGGGGACGTTTCACGCGCTCGATAACACCATGGGTACTGAAGACTTGAAAATTTTAACTTTCTGGAAAGATTGCCGCGATAACGACGCCTATATGACGAGGCTTAAAGAATGGGGCGTTGCCTACCGCGAAATAGACGACGAAATTTAACGGGAGAATTTTATGGAATTGAACAAATATATAGATCATACGCTGCTTAAATCGTTCGCTACCGACGCGCAAATAAAAAAGTTGTGCGAAGAAGCGAAAGAGTATAACTTTGCCTCCGTCTGCGTCAACCCCGTGGACGTTCCGCTCGCAAAAAAATTGTTGGCGGGGTCAACCGTTAAGGTTTGCACCGTTATAGGCTTTCCGCTCGGCAGAAACAAAACCGAAATTAAAGTTGCCGAAGCGGTCGCCGCATATAACGACGGGTGCGACGAATTCGATATGGTTATAAACGTGGGCTACTTAAAAGACGGCAAGGACGACTACGTCAAAAACGAAATTGCCGAAGTCGTCAAGGCGGTTAACGGGAGGCTTGTTAAAGTTATAATCGAAAGCGCGATGCTGACAAACGACGAAATAGTCCGTGCGGTGCGCTTATCGTGCGAAGCGGGCGCAAACTTCGTTAAAACCTGCACCGGGTTCACGGGCGGGGTCGCTACGGTCGAAGCCGTGTCGCTTATGAAAAAGAGCGTCACGAACGGCGTTAAAGTCAAAGCTTCCGCTGGAATCAGA
>CAKQMM010000195.1 GCA_934254755.1 uncultured Clostridia bacterium | reverse complement strand
AGTTATGCTCTACGTCCTCGCCGAAACGCTTTTCGGGAAGCCCTCTCACGTGCCCGCCGCTACCTAAAACTTTATATTTTCCGCCTAAAAATCTTTCGATCGTCTTTGCTTTTTTAGGCGATTCAACTATTATTAACTGCATTAAAACCTACCTTTAACGGGCTTATATTCGCCGCCCGCCCCTTTCAGAATTAAACCTTTCAGTTCAAGCATCGTTAAAATCGGGGTGAGTTCGTAAACCTTAAAACCCGTCTTTAACAATATTTCGTCCGCGTTGCCGCTGCCGCCCGCGATTATATCGTAGACCGATTTTTCTTTATCGCTGAGCGTTATAGAGCTTTTATCGTTTTTAAGTTCAACGCCCAAAACTTCGGCAACGTCTTCGCTCGTTTCGACGAGATGAGCACCGTCTTTTATGAGCGAATTGCAAAGCTCTCCTCCGGTAACGCCTACTGCGTACGGAAACGCCATTACGTCAACGCCGTAATCGAGCGCATAGTCGGCGGTATGCCTTGCGCCGCTTTCCTTGTCCCCGCTCGCAATCAATACTCCGTCCGAAAGCCCCGCGATTATCCTGTTGCGCACCGGGTAATGGAACGCAAGCGGCGGAACCGACGGCGGATATTCCGTTATACACAAACCGTTTTTAATAACCTTTTCGATAAGGTCGCGGTTCGCTTCGCTTTTTAAATAATTAAACCCGCTTGCGGTGACGCAAATAATTTTGCCAAAGCTAAGCGCGCCTTGTATCGCCGCCTTATCCGCGCCGAACGCAACGCCCGTCACTACGGTCACGCCCGCGCCCGATAAACTTTCGGAAACGTTTTTAGTTAAAGCCGCGTATTCGGGCAAAGTTTTGCGCGAGCCGACGATTCCGACCGTTTTATCCGCGTTAAGCAGACTTAAATCGCCCTTAGCGTACAAACAAAGCGGTTTATAGTCAAGATATTTTAAACGAGTCGGATAATCATCGCTAAAAATCGTAACGGGCGTGATTCCGTCGCGCTCGAGCGCGTCTACAATCTCGTCCGTTGCGCCCGAATTTATCGCTTCTATAAACGTGTTTGCCGCCGCGGCGGACAAATTCGTTTCTAAATAATCGACCGCTGAATCTATATTTTTAAAAATATCGGCGGGGTTATCGTAAAGTTCTAAAATAGCGGCTTTATGCTTGTATTCTAAATTGACAAGTCCGTCTAAGAACGCGACTGCCGCGTCAATATCCGAAATCATCTGAAACTGCTCCTGTAACTTATGGCTTCCAAGATATGCTCGGGGCGAATTTCTTCGCTTAAATCAAGGTCGGCAATCGTCCGCGCGACTTTAATTATTCTGCTCCGTGCACGCGCCGACAAGTTAAGCGTTCTGTACGAATTTTCTAAAATAGCTTCGCACTCCGCGCTTAATTTGCAGTACTTTTTAAGGTGCTTTTCCTGCATTTCGGCGTTGACTTTTATTTTATCGCCTTTAAAACGCTCCGCCTGAATTTTTCGCGCCATAACCGCGCGTTTTCTGACGACCGAACTCGGCTCTTCTTCGCCGTCGCCCGATAAATCTTTGTAGTCAACCCCGTCAACGTTCAACTGAATGTCGATTCTGTCGAGAAGCGGACCCGATATTTTAGCGCGGTATCTTTCGATTTGCGCAGCCGTACATGTGCAAACTTTATCCTTACTGCCGTAGTTTCCGCACGGGCAAGGGTTCATCGACCCGCAAAGAATAAACCGCGCGGGATATTTAACCGTCGCCTTCGCGCGGGAAACGGTTATTTCGCCGTCTTCAAGAGGCTGGCGCAAACACTCCAAAACAGAACGCGGGTATTCGGGCATTTCGTCAAGATACAAAACGCCGTTATGAGCAAGACTTATTATCCCCGGCGTTACGTTCTGCCCGCCGCCGATAATCGACACGCTCGAAGCGGTGTGGTGCGGGGTTAAAAACGGGCGGCGGCGGATAATGCCGTCTTCACCTTTAAGTTTGCCCGCTATGCTGTGAATGGCAGTCGTTTCCAAAGCTTCGTCAAAAGTCATATCGGGCATAACGGTGGGGATGCACTTAGCAAGCATCGTTTTGCCTGACCCCGGCGGCCCCGACATAATCATATTATGCCCGCCGCTAACCGCAACCAGAAGCGCGCGCTTTGCAACCGCCTGACCTTTGACGAATTTTAAATCGGAATCGTATTCGACAGGCTCGCCCGCATTAAAGCTTCTTATCTGAACCGTTTGAAAGTTGCCAACCCCAGATAAAACGCTTAAAACGTCGTTTAAGCTTTTAAGCGCGTAAACAGAGATTCCTTCGATAAAACTCGCTTCGCTCGCGTTGTTTAACGGAACGATGAATTTTGTGTACCCCGCTTTTTTTGCCGACAAAAGCATGGGGAGTATTCCCGAAATTTCACGCAACGAACCGTCAAGCGAAAGTTCGCCGAGTAAAACGACGTCGCTTATATCTGCGTTAAAATCGTTATTCCCTGCCGCCTTGATTATGCCCACCGCTATCGGAAGGTCTAAGCCCGACCCGCCCTTTTTAACGTCCGCAGGGGCAAGGTTCACCGTAACTTTTGCGGCGGGAAATTTTTTGCCGCTGTTTTTTATTGCGGCGCGAACGCGCTCTTTAGACTCTTTAACCGAAGCGTCCGGAAGCCCGACCGTTTCAAACGCAGGGATCCCCGCGGACACGTCGACTTCTACGTCGACCGCAAACCCGTCAAGCCCCGTTAAAGAATAACTTTTCGCCTTAGCAAGCATTTGAACCCCCGAAAATTACTGTAAACATTATACATTGTAAACCAACAAACCCAAAAAGTAAACGGTTTTTAACAAAATTTTCTTTTCTTTATTTATATATATAAGGATAGAGGGTAGTGAATAGCGGTTAGCGGATAGTAGAGGCGGTAATTATAATTGTTGTTAGCGGCTCGCGGGTATAATGCCCGCAACGCTCCGCTTTTACGTGCAATAATTAAAGCCGCAGAAATTCTGCGGCTTTAAGTTTAATTAGTTTTACTTAAACGGGTCTTGATAAGACCAGTAAAAGGCGGGAACCCCGCTACCGTATATATCGTTTCTCGTTACAACGTAACTTAATTCGCAATACATCTTGTCCGTTTGCCAATCGTCTTCCAAGGATCCGTGCGCCGAATAGCGGATATAAAGTGTATCCACATTCCTTAAAGCGCTGAGTTCTATCAAAAATTGATGAGTATAAACTCCGGGTGTAGTGGTTTTCTTATTTCCGCCGTATTCTATGTCAGTTATTTTGTCCAGCAATTTTCCGCTTCCGCTGCCGGCGT
>CAKQMM010000194.1 GCA_934254755.1 uncultured Clostridia bacterium | reverse complement strand
TTGCGTAAAACGCAATGGCGGGGGATTGGCTAGTTATAAAGTAAAACACGCCCCTTGTCAAGCGCGCTTCCGCGGAGATTCTTCGTTTCACTCAGAATGACAAAATAAAACAGGCGAACATCGTTCGCCCGCACCTCAACTTTTCACTCTTCACTTTTCACCATTCTCTCTTCACTACTATCCCCCTACCCATACATCGAATTAACGCTACAAAACAAAAACGCAAAGTATCATTTCACCAAAAATACACACTTTAAAACGCTTGCAATAATTGGTAAATAATGTTAAACTAAACTTGCGACGTAAACTTAATAAGGGTTTTTTTCAAAGAAGTATGCTTTGGTAGAAGCATACTTGGTTTCGCGTTACATAAAATCTTCTTTGAAAGATGTCTTTATATGTTTGCGTCGCGGCAAGCGAAACGGTGTGTTTTTATAGGTGCGCCGTTTTTTTAAACGGCGCACTTTTCTTTTTTAAAAACTTCGGGCGGTCGAAACGACCGCCCGAAGTTTTTAGTTTTAAAATATCAAATTCGCTAAATGCGCTTAATTCAAGCGTATTCAGCGCTTAAACACGCTAACTTCAAGCATATTCAACGCTTAAATTCGCTTAACTTTAAATAAACTCAGCCTCAAATTCGCTTTTTTAAGTAAGCCCGTTTAAAACCGCGTTTAATCAACCGCCTATTCGCCGAAGTATTTGATATCCATAAGTATCTTTTCGATACCCGCTATCTGCGACTTCATAAGGTTGTGCGAGTAGAGCGACTTTTTCTCGGCGATGCCGTTTTCAGCCATTGCTTTTTCGATTTCGTCGTTCGTTAAGTACATAGCCGCGATAGATTCTTTAACGTTGAATCTTCCCGGGCTGGTGGGTGCCGGCGGCCAACGAGAGTCGCTGACCCATGCGTCGGCAAGCGCGCGGAGCGCTTTATCCAGATGCCCGTCAACCTTTTCAACGTCTTTGCCCAAATAATTGCAAATCGCTTTAATACCCGTGAACATATTGTTGCAAACGGGGTCCATTATGCGTGAAAAGTCGGTGTTCATCCAGGCTTTTGCCGTGCCGCCGTGCCATGCAACGCCGTTTTCGATTCTGTCGATAAGGTCGTTTTCGATAACGTTGCCGCTCGCGATAACTTCCGACGGGGTCGCAAGTTCGTAGCCGAGCGATTTAGCCGTTTCTATAATTTCTTTAAACCTTTCAACGCTCTTCGGCTCTTCTTCAAAGAATCTTGCCTGGTTGAACTGTTTAACGTAGAAGTACGCGCTGCTGCCGATATATTCGGCGTCTTCCGCATACGGCATAATGAATGAACCCGATTCGTCTATGCGTGACTGCCAGTTGGTGAGCATCTGCTTGATTTCGTCGCGCGAAACGGGGACTTTACGCATACCTTCGGTCGCGCCCATAAGATACCACAACAAAAGGTTTGCCATGCTGTCCGTTCTGAAAATCATCTGAAGCCCTTCTTTCGTAACCGACGGGTTGGTTAAGTATTTCAAAAATTCGGGCTTGTCTTTAATAAATTCTTCGATTTTGAAGAGTTGGTTTTTGTTGCTGTGACCGAAAACGTCGTAGTTTAAGCCCGTTGCTTTTCTTATTTCGTCAAACGAAAGATAGAAGCTGTCGGCGTCCATTATAAGGGTTTTGATTCCCGCTCTTTTGTACGCGGTGGGTATGTGGCTTGCCCAGCCGCATTCGGGGTTCCAGCCGATGGTCGGGCGTTTGCCGGTGAACTTTTCCCACGTGTCGAGAGCGTGAACGAGCGAGTGAACGCAAAGTTCTTCGGGAATATTCGCCGGCATAAAGTGAATGTAGGGCGAAGACACGGGTTCGATATTGCCGCTTGCGATAAGTTCCTTTAAAAGAGCCATCGTTTCGGGCGATTTTTCGGCTATTTCTTCAACGGTTTTGCCGCTTGCTTCAAAAGCGATTTTATAGTCGTTTTCTTTAACGAGGGTAAAGAGTTTTTTGTAGCAGTTTTCAATTACCCACAACCGTTTTTCGGGCGGAAGTTGCGAATACTGGATGTTCGCGTGGGGCATAAAGATGATTTTTCTCGCCATTTTTATCTCCTTATTTTTGCGGAGCGTTTTAGCGTCCGCATGGTTTTAGCGGTTATCGCCGCTTTATAAGGCTATTATATAACCAAATTTTTTTAATTACAAGTGTTTTTATAAAAAAATCACATTTTGACATAATTTTTTTTTAAATAAAAGCGGTTTGAGGTTGTTTTTAACGGCATTGTACGCAAAACAACATAAAAAAATTTTGCCGCCTAATTTTAAATATCCCCGAAAAGTTTATTGACCGGTCTGAAATTTTAGAGTACAATTAGTGGATATTTAACGTTATTGTTTTCACGGAGGGGCATTATGGATGTAGTTATTAAGGTTAAACACGAGGAAAATTACGTGGAATATGTCAGCGATAATATAAACGATAATTTGATTTTTTTACAAAATTATTTTATCGGTAAAGTCAGTGAAATTATAGATTTTAAAGTCGTGGACGCGGAGTATATAGACGAAGATACTTTTGAGCCGTTTGAATATGAAAAACACACAGATCCGTTAAAATGTCTATTAAACGATATAAAACGCGACGACTCCAACCTGAACGCCGTTATAAAACCGCTGTTTTGCAGCGGAAACGTCGTCAAAGATAAAATTAACGCTTTGAAGTATTTGGCGAAGCAATACGCATTGTGCGCTTTCAATAACAAAAATGCGCTCAACGACGCAAATTTTGTAAATTACGTTTCGTTTTATCATAAAAACTATTGTTATAATTATTGTCTGAAAAGGTCTATCATTAAAGACATAGCCGTAAGCGACGATTATTGTGAAATCGATTTAAGTAGGTTGACGGTGGAAGATTTGGCTCGGTGGGTAATACCGCGCTACTATGAAGAGTTGGGAATGTGGGACAGAGAAGACGTCAGAAACGATAAAGAACTTATGAGTAAGCTGACGCGTTCGTGGTTTAGCGGGTCTAAAATCGGGCATTTGGACTGAATAAAGTTCGCGTTATTATTACGATTGTTACGGCGGCAATTTTGAACGAAAATTGACGGTAAATTAAAGTCCCCCTTGTCAAAGGGGCAAGAGTGTTGCGTAAAATTCAGCGCGCTTCCGCGAGATTCTTCGGCAACGCCTCAGAATGACAAAAATGCGAACCTAACGTAGGGCGGGGGCTTGCTCCCGCCGTTTTTATAAGAAAGAAAACCCCCGGATAGTCCGGGGGTTCAAAAAAGGCTAGTGCCGATGAGTAGGATAAAAAACTCCGATTGTGTAAAATATGAA
>CAKQMM010000193.1 GCA_934254755.1 uncultured Clostridia bacterium | reverse complement strand
GGGTCGGCTCATGCGGCGGGCTTAACGAAAGCCTTCACGTTAAAGACGTTATTTTAGCGATGGGCGCATGCACGAACGGCAACTATTTTTCGCAGTACGGCATAAACGGAAATTTTTCGGCAATCGCAAGTTACGAACTCTTAAAAACGGCGGAAGAAACGGCTAAAAGCAAAAATATAACCGTAGCCGTGGGGAACGTTTTGAGTTCCGACACTTTTTACGACGAGTCTGGCGATACGTTAAAGTGGGCTAAACTCGGCGTTTTGGGGGTTGAAATGGAGGCGGCGGCTTTATACATGAACGCCGCGCGTTTAAATAAAAGGGCTCTTGCGATTTTAACGGTAAGCGACTCTTTCGTGCATACAAACGAAATAACCACCCCCTTAGAGCGCGAAAAATCGTTCACCGATATGATAACGCTTGCGCTTGAAACGGCTATAAAATTTTAACAAAATATGAATAAAAAACCTTTGTTCAACCGTTGTTTTTTAATAGTTTTGGATAGCTTTGGCGTGGGCGAACTCCCCGACGCCGATAAGTTTAACGACGCGGGCTCCGATACGCTCAAAGCAGTTACCGAAAGCGGAATTTTGAATATCCCGAATCTTAAAAAACTCGGCTTATATAACGTAAACGGCGTATACGGAAGGGAAAAATTAGCCGTAAATTCGCCCGCCGCAAGTTACGCTAAAATGGCAGAAAAATCGGCGGGGAAGGATACGACCGTCGGTCACTTCGAGATAGCGGGCGCGATATCCAAATCGCCTTTCCCGACCTACCCGAACGGCTTCCCGCAAGATATAATAGACGAATTTTCACGCAAAACGGGCAAAAAAATTCTCTGCAACAAGCCGTATTCGGGGACGGAAGTCATTAAAGATTACGGTGAAGAACAAATTAAAACGGGCGGGCTTATCGTCTACACTTCTGCAGACAGCGTGTTTCAGATAGCCGCGCACGAAAGCGTCGTCGGCGTAAGCGAGTTATATAAGTACTCGGAACTTGCGCGGGAGATGCTTACGGGTAAAAACAACGTCGCCCGCGTGATTGCAAGACCCTTTGCGGGCGATTATCCCTTTTACCGCACGGCAAATCGGCACGATTTTTCCGTTAAGCCGCCTAAAAAAACGATGCTCGACTATTTGAAAGAAAGCGGGCGTTCCGTTATAGGCATCGGCAAAATAAACGATATTTTCGCCGCGCAGGGCATTACCGAAACGACTAAAACGAGCGGTAACGCGGACGGCATGCGGGTTATTAGCGAATACGTTAAAAAAGACTTTAACGGGCTTTGCTTTTTAAACCTCGTTGACTTCGATATGCTTTACGGGCACCGTAACGACGTTTCGGGTTACGCAACCGCGCTTAACGAGTTCGATAAGTTTTTAGGCGAATTTTTGTGCGAGTTAAAGCGGGGCGACGCGCTTATTATAACCGCCGACCACGGATGCGATCCGTCCACCCCGTCAACCGACCATTCGCGCGAGTATACGCCTATGTTAATTGTAGGCGACGGCTTAAAAAGCGGCGTAAATCTTGGCGTTTTGCCGACTTTTGCAGACATCGGCGCAACGGTTCTGGACGGCTTTAATCTCTCGTATAAAGCCTTAGACGGAAACAGTTTTTTAGACAAAATTAAAGGTTGAAATGCGCGCGTACGATATAATTAAAAAGAAGCGGGACGGAGTTCTGCTCAGCAAAGAAGAAATAGATTTTATTATAAACGGCGCTGTTACGGGTGCTGTTCCAGATTATCAGATTTCGGCGTTTTTAATGGCTGTTTACTTTCAAGGTATGACCGATGAGGAAACCGCGAATTTAACCCTTGCAATAGCAAATTCGGGCGATAAACTCGACTTTTCTGAAATTAAAGGGGTGCGCGCCGACAAACATTCGACGGGCGGCGTAGGCGACAAAACGAGCTTAATCGTAACGCCTATCGTTTCGTCGCTCGGCGTAAAGGTCGCTAAAATGAGCGGCAGGGGCTTAGGGCATACGGGCGGCACGGTAGATAAGCTCGAATCGATCGACGGGTTTAAGGTCGATTTATCCGCAAAAGACTTTATAAACGCCGTAAACAAAAGCGGCGCGGCTATAATAGGTCAGACCAAAAATTTAGCCCCCGCCGATAAAATTTTGTACGCCTTGCGCGACGTGACCGCCACGGTTGACAGCATCCCCCTAATCGCTTCGTCAATAATGGGCAAAAAACTCGCGTGTGACGACGACGTTATCGTTTTAGACGTAAAAACGGGCAGCGGCGCGTTTATGAAAGATATTGCGGGTGCGGAAAGCCTCGCTAAAACGATGGTTGCGACCGGCAAGCGGGCGAATAAAAAAATTTGCGCCGTTATATCGGATATGAGCGAGCCTTTGGGGCGCGCCGTCGGAAACAGTCTTGAAGTTATCGAGGCGGTTGAAGTTTTAAAGGGCGGCGGCGAAGAGCGGCTTAAAGAGTTAAGTTTACGCCTCGCGGCGGAAATTTTGCGGCTTTCGGGCTACGGCAATTTGGAAAAATGTTTAAGTTTAGCAAAAACCGCAATATCCGACGGAGCCGCGCTTAAAGCGTTTGAAAATATGATCGCTTCGCAAGGCGGCGATATCGAGCTTATAAAGAACGCCGACAATTTTAAAAAGGCAAAATATTCCCGCGCGGTTTACGCTGAAAAAGACGGATATATTACGCTTGTGGACGCTGAAAAGTACGGGCTTGCCGCGCTTAACTTGGGCGCGGGGCGAAATAAAGCGGGAGACAAAATCGACTATACGGCGGGGCTTTATATACACAAAAAAGTCGGCGACCATATACGCGCGGGCGATAAGATTTTAACGCTTTTTGCAAATAACGAAAGTTTATTCGATTATTCCGAAAATTTAATATTGAACGCAACCGTTATATCGGCGGCAAAACCCGAAGTTAAGCCGATAGTAATTAAGACGATTGAGTGAAAACTTGCCTTACGGCAAGTTTTTGTTTTACAAAAAAACCGCGATATGGTATTATAAATTCAACAAATGTACATAGGTTTATAAGTTTATGCAATCGAAAAAACTCACGTTTTTAGGACAATTTTTATTACTGCTTGCCACAATAGTGTGGGGCACGTCGTTTTTTATTTTAAAAGAAACGATAGAGTTTGTTCCCACCTTTTACGTTTTAACGCTTAGGTTTTTGACTTCGGGGCTCGTTTTATTCTTCGTTTTCATTAAATCTAACCTTAAAATGGGCAAAAAAACCTTTTTGCAGGGCTTAATTTTAGGGTTGTGTTTGTCGGGCGCGTACGGATTTCAGACGGTGGGGTTAGGCTATAC
>CAKQMM010000192.1 GCA_934254755.1 uncultured Clostridia bacterium | reverse complement strand
GGCGTGGGCTAAGACCCCTACGACTTCTACCCGCTACCGCTAACCGCTAAACACAGATAAAATTGTTAAATATTAGTAAAAACTAAACCGATTTTTGTTTTATCGTTGACAAGCTAACTTCCTTTTGTTAAAATATTTTAAATAAAAAAGCGTATACTTAACTAAAAAGCGTATGCTGCTAAATCGGGGAGGATACTTATATGGCTTTTAAACTTTCGAACCTTATCAACAGTAAAAAAAGCAAGTGGTTTTTCGTTTACTTTATAATCGGCGCGCTTGCGCTTGCGGCGGCGGTTTTACTTGCGCCTATCTGGGCTAAACAAAATATAGACGTGTTTTTTAAAGACTGGGGTTATAAATCGCTTAAAATAATAATCGCGGTGCTTATATTTTTATACGTCGCGCTATACTTATCCAAACAGTTTAAGGGCAACAACTCGGTTACCACTATTTTAACGATAGTTGAAATAACCCTTTTAGCGGTGGTTGCGCTTGCGGGCGTTGTATCGCAATTTTCTTCCGCGCTTAATCTTCAGGCGGGGCAGATTATAGGGCTTGCGTTATGGCTTCGCGGCACGGTTGAAAGTTTTAAGGCTTATTACTATCGCGGCGGCGAACAGAGAAAATATCCCATTTATATGGTGGTTTTCTCGGTCGCGCTTATAACTTTGGGCGTCGTGTTCTTTATGGGCAATTTTATAACGGACGAATTTGCTTTATGGTTCGTCGTTATAATGCTTGCGGTTATCGCTATTGCGGCGATAGTCCTCGGTGCGGTTAAAAAACCCGTAAAGGCGGCGGCGAGCGCATAGCCGAGCGGGGTTCGAGTCCCGTTCGGCTAAAACCTAACAAACTAAAAACCGCGCTTTTGCGCGGTTTTTTTAACGCTTCGTCATTTACTTTACAAAACGGGGCGTAAATGTTAAAATATTTGAGAATAATAGATAATTATCGCTATGTTTGGCGGCAGGGGGTTACCGCCGCTTAACAAAACGCAAAATAACAAACGTAAGGAATAATATGAGTAAACCGATTGTTGCCGTTGTGGGCAGACCCAACGTTGGTAAATCGACCTTTTTCAATAAGGTTACGGGCAAAAAAATATCCATAGTTAAAGATAGGCCGGGCGTTACGCGCGACCGCGTTTATTGTGACGCCGAATGGTGCGGTAAGTCGTTTACCTTAATAGACACGGGCGGCATCGAACTTAAATCGACCGACGAAATGTGGGGACATATCAAAAAACAAGCGGAAATAGCCGTTGAAACAGCCGACGTTATTATTTTTATGTGCGACTTTAAAGGGGGCTTGACCGCTTCCGACGAAGACGTTGCCGATATGCTTCGCCGCAGCCGCAAACCAATAGTGCTTGCCGTCAATAAGGCGGACAACTTCGACCCGACCGCTCAGGCGGAATATTATTCGCTCGGGCTCGGCGAACCGTTTATGATTTCGTGCGAGCAAGGCAAAGGCCTTGGCGACTTATTGGACGAGGTCTGCTCTCACTTCGACGCGATAGACGAGGGCGAAGACAGCGAGTATATTAAAATCGCAATCGTCGGCAAGCCGAATGCCGGTAAGTCGAGCTTGGCTAACAAGCTTTTAGGTGCCGATAGGACAATCGTATCGAATATTGCTGGCACCACGCGCGACAGTATAGACTCGCCGCTTATTTATAACGGCAAAAAATATATGATTATCGACACGGCGGGCATACGCAAAAAGAGCGCGGTGCACGAAGACGTCGAATATTACAGCGTTATACGCGCGCTTGCTTCCATTCGCCGCGCCGACGTTTGTTTGGCGGTTATAGACAGCACCGAAGGTTTAACCGAGCAGGACGTTAAAATTTTAGGCTACGTTCACGAACAAGGCAAGCCTTCCGTCGTCGTTATGAATAAGTGGGACGCCGTCGATAAAGATGCCTACACCATTGAAAAATTCAAGAAAAAACTGGACGCCGACTTAGCGTTTATGAGTTACTATAAATCGATATTCGTATCGGCAAAAACGGGACAAAGGGTGGATAAAATATTCTCGCTTATAAACGAAGTCCTCGCTAACGCCAACAAACGCTTTACGACGGGTACGCTTAACGATATAATAGGCGACGCCGTGCGCACCACCGAACCGCCCACGCGTAACGGGCGCAGGCTTAAAATTTACTACACCGTGCAGGACGGCGTTTGCCCGCCAACGTTTATAATGTTCGTAAACTCGCAGGATTTGATGCATTTCAGTTATCGCCGTTATATAGAAAACGTTTTAAGAAACGCGCTTGACTTTAGCGGCACGCCCATAAGAATAATAGTGCGCGAAAAAAAGGGTGACGACGAATGACGGAAGTTGCGCTGTTAAAGGTGTGGTGGCAAATTTTATTGCTTGCCGTCGCCGCGTATTTTATAGGCAATATAAATTTTGCCGTAATTATTTCCAAAATCAAAAAGCAAGATATACGTTCGGTTGGCAGCGGGAACCCCGGCACCCTTAACATGAGCCGTAATTTCGGAATGAAAATAGGGGTTTTAACCCTTGCGCTCGATATACTGAAAGGCGTTTTGCCGACTCTTGCCGCAAGCCTTATTTTTAAAAACAAAGTTTTTGCGGGTACGCAGTTCGACGTTTCTATGCTTGCAAAATCGGCGTGCGGGTTGCTCGTCGTGACGGGGCACATATTCCCCGTGTTTATGCGCTTTAAAGGCGGCAAAGGTATTGCGACGACGATAGGCGTGTTTCTTGTTTTCAGCCCCGTAACGGTTGCGATAAGCGGCGTGGCGGCGGTTATATTTATAATGCTGACCGAGATAGGCTCGATGGGTTCGTTTATAGCGACGACCCCGGGGGCGATAGCCGCATGCAAGCAGATTTTCGACCTATATATAAAAGGCGATAAAGGTAGCGCGCAAAACGCTATATTGGCGGCGGTTTGCAATATCCTTATAATTTTAATAATAGTTTTGACCTGGTACGCTCACCGCAAAAACATAAAGCGGCTTCTTGCCGATAAAGAGCACCCCACCGGCTGGCTTCAATCTATAAAAGAAGCGCGCATCAAGCGTAAACTCAAAAAGCGCGCGGAAGAAAGCGGCGCGCTCGATAAAATAAGCGACAGTGCGCTCGACAAGGTCGGCGAGCGTGAAAAAAGCGACGGAGAAAGTGAAACCCGATAAAGCATTGAAAGTACGGCTGTTTTCCCTTGCAGATTAAAAATCAAAACAAAAAAATTCATATTCAAAAACACCCTCTCATATACTTTAACAGTATTCGGGAGGGTTTTTTAATGGATAAATTCGACGTGTATAAAGATTTAGCC
>CAKQMM010000191.1 GCA_934254755.1 uncultured Clostridia bacterium | reverse complement strand
AGTAGGCGACGATATAAATATAACCAAAGATTCGGCTCTTAAAGATAAGTTCGTTTTAGGCGGTAAACTTAAAGATTTAAAGGTTAAAGTAACGGCAAAAACGGGTGAATTACTTAAAATATCGGCAAACGGCGTTACCGTTGAGAGCGAAACGCCGCTTGCGCGTGCAGAAACCGCCCCTGCAACTGTTGATGGCATTAAACAAAATCTTTTAAAAACCGATGTGTATCCGTTCAGAATCGTTGACCCCGAAATCGAAATTTCGGGCGAGCCGTTTATCGTTAAAAGCGTGCTCAACAATCTTCGCGCAAAATTATACAAGACTATATTTTACGGCGCGGCAACTAACGAATATGCGCCTGTTACTTGCGCGGAAATAAAAATTGAAAAATCTGCAAAAAATTCGATAAAATGCGCAATAATTTCAAATATTGCAAGCGCTGGCGCGTTAAAGCGGGCGGGTTTTTCCAACGTTGTTTATATGCCGCTCGATTATAGTGAAAGTTCGGTTTTAGAAGATATAAAAAACGTTTCTGGCGTTAATTTATGGTTGTATCTTCCCCCTAATTTAGGCGGCGAAGAGTTAAAAAACATCGCCGCTTACGCTGAGAAGTTTTACGGCGTTTACGGCGAGTGTTATTGGACTGAAGAGTTTGCCGATAAATTTAATTTAAAACTTATGCGCGGCACGGGTTTTAATATCTTTAATAAAATTGACGTTAAAGCCGCGTTATCGCGTAAGGAGAGGTTTGTATACTCTAAAGAGTTAAATGTTTCCGAAATAAATGCAATCGGGGCTAACGGGTTGATTTTAAACGACGGTGCGATTGAGCTTATGGACTTGTGTTATTGCTTGTTTAAAAAAGATTGCGCAAATTGCCGCCGCGGCGATAAGTTTATTTTAAAAGACGAGTTTTCGCACGAATTCCCTGTCATAAGATACAAAACTAATACGTTAAAGGGCGGGTGCAAATTTAAAGTATTCAATTCTGCAAACGTTCATATAAGTGAAGCGGGTTATGGTTCGATTAGCGATTTCCGCCCGTTTTCGGCAACGGAAATTGAAAAAATATTAAAGGCTGAAACAGAATCAGACCTAAAAACCGCGCTTAAATTCGTTACGCGCGGAAATTACGTAAAAGGTGTAAAATGATTAGCGAAAAAACGATTAACGCTTTGGAACTTAATAAAATTTTAGTTGCGGTCGAAAAGTTTGCCGTACTTGAAAAGACTAAGCGCAATATTTTAAGTTTGCGCCCCGAAAGCGATTACGTTAAAGTTAAACTCAGTCTTAAAAAGACCGAAGAAGCGTTTAAACTTTTGTACGCTTACGGCGTTTCGGGAATAGAGTATTTCGGAGATTTTTCCGATGAATTAACCCGTGCCGCTAAGGGCGCGACGCTGTCTATCCCCGAACTTATTAAAGTGCAAAAACTGCTGCAATCATCGCGAATTTTAGTAAACTCTTTTGATAACGCGGTTGATGATAACATAGTGGTTTTGCGCGATATCGTAAAAAGAATTTATTTCGACGCGTTTTTAGAAAATTCTATCGGCGGCAAAATAGCGACGGAAGACGACTTAAAAGACGACGCTTCCGAAAAACTTTATTCGCTTAGGCGGCTGATTAAAAACTTAAACGAAAAAATACGTGAAAAATTACTCGGCTACATGCGCCGCGGAGCGAATAAGTATATGCAGGACAGCGTAGTTTCCATGCGCAACGGCAGGTACGTTATCCCCGTTAAATCGGAATACAAAGCGCAGGTTAAAGGTTTCGTGCACGACAGTTCCAATTCCGGCTCCACGCTTTTTATCGAGCCTGCCGAGGTTTTGGAGCTTAACAACGAACTCCGCGAAGCGATTGTTGCCGAAAAGACGGAAGTCGAGCGAATTTTGGCGGAGCTTTCGCACGAGGTCGGCGTCGTTTCGGATAGGCTTAGCGAAAGCATTGAACTTATATCTCAAGTTGACGAGTGCTTTGCAAAAGCCGAATACGCTTACAAAACGAAAAGCGTTATGCCCGAAATAAACTCGCAAGGCGAAATATATATCATAAACGGTCGTCACCCCTTAATTGATAAAAATAAAGTGCGCCCGATATCTATAAGTTTAGGCAAAACCTACGATTTTATTTTGGTGACGGGACCTAATACGGGCGGCAAAACGGTCACGCTTAAACTTACTGGGCTTTTGCCGATAATGGCGGCTTGCGGCTTGTTTTTGCCGTGCGCCGAGGGTACTTCGGTTTCCGTTTTTGACGGCGTTTTCGTCGATATCGGCGATGAGCAGAGCATCGAACAAAACTTATCAACCTTTTCGTCGCACTTAAAAAACGTGACCGAAATCATAAACGGAGCAGACGAAAAATCGCTTGTTTTAATCGACGAAATCGGTGCGGGAACGGACCCCGACGAAGGTTCCGCTATTGCGCGCGCCGTTATCGAAACGCTTATTAACAACCGCGCTAAGGGCGTTATAACCACCCACTATTCAAAACTTAAAACTTTCTGTTTTAATAACGAAAAAATAGTAAACGCTTCAATGGACTTCGATAGCGTAACGTTTGCGCCGAAATATAAACTCAACATCGGCATGCCGGGGAGCTCGAACGCGATTGAAATCGCCGCACGGCTCGGTCTTCAAAACTCTGTTGTAAAACGCGCGCAGGAACTTTTAAACGGTGAAAATACCGAGCTTGAAAGCGCGATTAAGCGCGTGCAAACTTTAAAGGGCGGTTTGGACGAAGAAAAAGCTAAAATCGACGAAATTTTAAAAGAGCAAACGGAAAGTTTTGAACGACTTAAAGCCGATAGGGAGAAGTTTGACGCCGAAAAGGCAAAGTTTTTATCCAACGCGAAAGCAGAAGCGCGTAAACTCGTGAACGAAAAGGCTTACGACGCCGAAGAAATGCTTGACGAAATTAAAGCGATTTTTAAAAAACAAAGGTATACCGAAGGCGATATCGTTCGCGCGGCGACGCTCAAAAATAAAATTGAAAATCAAAAATATATAGGCGGTGACGAAGCGGACGAATACACCCCGTATAAAGACGCAAAGCTCGAAGATTTAGCCGTTGGCGACGAAGTTTACGTTTCGACCTTAAAATTAACCGGCGCCGTTTTAAGCGTAAATTTCAAAAAGCGTAAAGCTGAGGTTTCTCTTGGCTCGATGCGGTTTAACGCAGACGAAAAAGACCTTAAAACAGTAAATAAAAAAACTTCTAAAAAAGCCGATAAAAACACGGTTTTTGTGTCTGTTAAAAAGGACTTGAACGCCCTCCCCGTTAAAAACGAAGTGAATGTTATCGGTAAAA
>CAKQMM010000190.1 GCA_934254755.1 uncultured Clostridia bacterium | reverse complement strand
GCCGTATATTTCGCACGAAAACATGTCTGGCACGATAACTCCGCACCCGTATGCGTCGGCTCTTCGCGCCGTGCCGAGCGCCAACTATATTTTAATAAACGACGAGCGCATGCCCACCGAGCGCGAACTTTTGCGCTTTCAAGGCTTCCCCGACGACTATAAAATAGTTGTTTCTTACGGGCAGATAAGAAGGCAGACGGGCAACAGCGTTGCGGTGCCGGTAATAAAAGCGGTTGCCGAAAATATGCTTAAAACGCTCGATACGGAAAGCGGCAAAAATAATTAAAAAAGATTAAAATCACCGCAATTTTATCAACTTGAATAAAAAAGCGCGTGAATGAAATAATTTGTAGAGGAAACGCTCTTTATCGCTAATTATTGATAGAGAATGTTTTCGCCAAGGAGAAATAAAATGAAAACTTCGGCAAAAAAGCTCCCCGTTTGGGGAAAACTTATAATCGTGTTCGCGATTATTTTGGCAGTTTTGGGCGCGTTTTTGCTCGGCATAAGGGTTTACTTCCGCGCAAGCGTTTCAAAATACTATAAAAATTCCGATAAAGGCTTCGTTATCCCCGATTTAGGTAGCGGGTTTATTCCGCAGGGTATAGACTATGCGGAAGACGAAGGCTACTTCTATATCACGGGCTATCGCTCCAAAGATAAAGCTTCCCCGATAATAATCGTCGATAAAGCGACCAAAAAGTGCGTTAAAATACTCAACATGGAAACTGCGGACGGCGAACCTTTCACCGGGCACGCAGGCGGTATTGCCGTTCACGGCGACTTTGTGTATATCGCGGGCGGCGAAGAAAAGTGCGTTTACGCATTTAGCCGCAATCAGATTAAAAACAGCGCGGACGGCGAGGGGATAGTTGCAACGGGCGCATATATGCTCACTCGCGGCGAAGATTATATTTTGCCCGCATTTTTAACCGTTGACGGCGACAGCCTTATAATCGGCGAATTCCATCGTGAAGAAAACTATAAAACTCTCCCGTCGCACCATGTCGCGCTTGCGGGCGGCGGCGAAAACACCGCGCTTGCGGTTGCCGTTAAGTTTGACGAAACGAAAGAGTTCGGTTTATCTGACGATATAAACAAGGCTTATTCGCTCCCGTCGCTCGTTCAGGGCATGTGCTTTAACGGCGGTAAAGTTTATCTTTCTACGTCTTACGGTGTAAAGTTTTCAAATATTTACTCATATAATGTAGGTGTTGCGGAAGTTAAAAAAGACGTTGCAGTTATGGGTAAATCGGTCGATTTAGTCGTTTTTGACGAAAATTCGCTCATAAAGCAAACCAAAATCGCGCCGATGTCGGAAGAAATCGCAATCGTTGACGGCAAAGCTTACGTTATGTGCGAAGCTGCTTCCAATAAGTATAAATTCGGTAAATTCACTTCTGCCAAATATTGCTACGCAACAAATCTTGAATATTTCGGCTAAGCAGTTGTTAAATATGAACAGTTGTGGTAAAATTGTTTAATAAAGTTGTGCCCGCCTGATATAAAACGGGCAGGCTTTAAAGGGGTTTTTATGGATAAACTCAGTTTAATATTTTTAGGCGTAACGGCCTTTATAATACTCGTCAGCATAATTATGGGCATGGTTCGCGGAACGGGGCGTTCTCTGGTAAGGCTTGCGCTCGTCATCGTTTCTGCTGTGGCGGCTCTGCTTATTTTCAGAAAAATTGCGGATATATTGCTTCCGTACTTAATGAATATAACTATTCAGGGGCAAACCGTCGAAGCGATGTTGACGGATATGTTCGCCGATATGGACTTTGTAAAAGAAAAAGTCGATCAGCTTATAAGCATACTTGTAGGCGTTATAGTTTACCTTGTCGTATTCGGGCTGCTTCAATTCTTAACGTGGCTTATTATCTTCCCGATAATAAAAATTTTCGTTAAAAAGTCTAAAAAAGTCGGCAAAGCGTCAACGTTTATCGGCGGCGCGATAGGTATAGCGCAAGCGGTCGTAATTATATTTGCGTTCGTTATGCCGTCAATGGGTTTTGTGGGCAGTTTAGCAAGCGCAATGTCTATCGAAATGCCTGAGGAAGTAAGCAACACTGAAACGACCGCAAGCGTAGAAACTTCTGATAAGTACGCGATATCGGGCAGAACTATCACCGTTAAACTGTACGGCATCGCGGAGGCCGACGCGACGACGACAGCAAGCGGCGGAATCGACTTGAACGGAATTATAGATTTCGAGGCGTATCGCGAATCTAAATTGTGCAAGTTCATTGATAAAGTGAACGGCAAGTATTACGCGCGGATATCTTCGATTAAAGTCGGCGAGGACACTTACACCCTAAACGGTCAGATCGAAACGATTGACTCGTTGGTGAAAATGGCTAATAAAGTAACCCGAACGATAAATAACGTGAAAAACTCTATGAGCGGGATAGATGGCGAGTCTTCCGACAAACTGACCACGGGCACCGTTGAACAGGTTAAAAACTTATTCTCGGAACTCGGTAACATGCAAAACGAAATGAGCGACGAGGCTAAAAAGTCCACCAACAAACTGATAAAGGACGCCGCCTCGAGTTTAGGCGAGACCTACGACATCGACCTTGATTTATCGAACGTTGACGTTATGGATACGGACTTCGATAAGGAAGCAAAAATTATGGACGACGTTTATAATTACCAGGAAAACGGCGAGGTTGATATCAACGAAGTCGTTAAAGACTTGTCTGAAAGCACGCTTATTCTTCCCGTGCTTGAAAATTCGGGCGTAACCGTTCCTACCAGCGAAGCGCAAAAAACCGAAGTTGAGGAAGCGATTGCCGACCTTGAAAAAGAAGGCAACGCCGACGCGGCAACCATTGCAAAAATTAAAAAATTGTTTGGTTTGACGAGCGGCGAAGCGGGCGGCGAACAGTAAAATTTTACAGTAAATAAAACGCGGCAACTTTTGTTGCCGCGTTTTTGCGTGGTTATAATCGTCGGTTTTCGGCGTTTTGCGGCTTCTTTGTTGCACCGTTAGAAAAATAATCGCATAGTATATTATCGTATTAAACTACATTTTTACGGTCTACGTTATGGCGATTTCAGAAATTATAAAGGGCTTGCTTATACCGTTTTTAGGCACGAGTATAGGCGCGGCTTTGGTGTTTTTTATTAAAAAAGAATTAAACGGCAAACTCGTCGCGATGCTATGCGGGTTTTCGGCGGGGGTGATGATTGCGGCGGCGGTGTTCAGCCTTATTTTGCCGTCGGTTGAATTGTCCGAAGAGTATTACGGCGTTAAACTTCTGGCGCCGCTCGTCGGGTTTTTCGTCGGCGCGGGGTTTATGACGGTTATAGACCTTATCGCCCCCG
>CAKQMM010000189.1 GCA_934254755.1 uncultured Clostridia bacterium | reverse complement strand
AGTCCGGTGCAATACCGAACTCACTCACAAAACATTTAATATTTAATTTTGTCTAAACTTTTGGGGTCACTTCATTTTGTTTGGCGGCTTTTATGTTTAGGGAAAACATTCTTCATCACTAACTATTTTTGCGGGCATAAATCGGTTTTTGCTGTGTTAAACTCCCATCTATGTACGCAAGTACAATTTCGGTCATTTGCCTTGCAAAAACCGTACCGCAAGCGGTGATTTCTTCACCGTAAAAATGCTTCGTACCTAAAAGGGCTAAAAAGACGCCTTTTAGGTAGTTAGTGATAAGGAATGTTTTCCCTATTTATTTACTTTTCAAAATTTGACTGAACCTTTTTAATAAAACCGTTTTTTGCTAAATCGCTTAAACGGAGCAGCATATTTTCAATCGCTTCGTGCGTTGCCGAGCCGTGACCTTTCATAACGGGTTTATTAACCCCTAAAAGCATCGCGCCGCCTTGCGTGTTATAATCGTATTTTTTCTTTACGGCTGCCAAAACTTCTTTAAAATCGCTTGAATTTTGTGCTTTTTGTTCGATTTCTGCAATGACGGTTTTCGCAACCCCTTCGATAGATTTCAGCAAAACGTTGCCGCTGAACCCGTCGGCGACTATAACGTCCTGACTGCCGTTTAGCGCGCCCGTTGCTTCAACGTTTCCGATAAAGTTGACGGGAGAGTTTTCTAAAAGTTTATGCGCCGCTTTGACGGCTTCGTTACCTTTCGTTTTTTCCGCGCCGTTACTTAAGAGAGCAATGCGGGGGCTTGGTATTCCCAAACATTTCATGTACGCGTCGCCGAGTTTTGCAAAGGAAACGAAAAGTTCTGCGCGGCTATCTATATTCGCGCCGCAGTCAAGTAAAAGCATCGGCTTATCGTTTTCCGCTTTCAATTCGACCGCCAAAATAGGGCGGAGCCCTTTAATTTTGCCCAAAATCATAATAGAGCAAACCAAAACCGCGCCCGTTGCGCCGAGGGTGACGACGCCTTCCGAAAGCCCGTCTTTTGCGTACTTCATCGCTTTTACGAGCGAGGCGTTTTCGTCGGTGTACGCAAGCATGGGGTCGCTGTAATTCGTAAGCGCGTCTTCTGAGTCAACTATTTCATACTTGCCCGCAATTTCGGGTATGGCTGAAAAAAGCGGCACTAATTCGCTAACGTGTCCGAAGACGTATAAAAATATATCGTCGGTTTTTTTAAGCACGTTTATCGCGCCCGCCGCAAGCTCCGTTTCGGGTCTGTCCGCGCCGAGCATATCAACGCTAAGTTTAATCATACAAGACCGCCTTTAAGTTTTTCACCCGCCCAAACGCTGTTTAAAATGGTTTTGTAAACTTCGCTCGAAAACGGCGGCTTGGTAGCCGACTCAATCGTTTTTTGCGATAAACAGCCGTTTTTTGCAAACTCTTCGCCTGCTTTAACAAACTTGCTTAAAATGCGCTCTTTGCGCGCGCCGCCGTTATCCGCCATGGTTTTAAATTGCGGGCAAAAAAGAGCGGTGTAGTTGTCTTTCCCCAAAATAAGGTCGAATTGCTTGCGGACGGGCACGTATACGACGTCCGTTTCCGTGTAGGCGCAACCTGAAATAAGCACGTATTTTTTGCCGGGTTTCGGGTATCTGAATTCGTGCGCGGGCGCGTTATCTTTCGGGGTTAATTGTCCGTGATAGGCTTTAACCATAGATAAAAGCCTATCAATTACGACTTTTAAAATTCCCGGCACGCCGAAATAATAGAGCGGAAAGCTGCCGATAACGATGTCTGCTTCTATAATTTTGCGTTTAAGCGCGGGCATATCGTCGGTTTTTATAACGCATTCGCCTTCCGTCCGCCCCCAGCACGATAAACAGCCCGTGCAGGGCTTAACTTTAAGTTCGGAAACGTGCACTGTTTCCGCTTGGTATCCGCCTACCGATAACATTCCGCGCGTAAAAGCGTCGGTTATCATCATGGTGGTGCTTTTTTCTTTATGCGGACTGCCGTTTATTATTAAAATTTTTTTAGGTTCGTTGTTTTCCATTTTTTAATCGGGTTTAGCCGTAACGGCTATGTTTTAGAAATAGTTAAAGTTTAATTACCGAGATTTAACAGCCCCAACACGCTGAATTTATTTACGGTGTACTCGTTATATCTGCCTATTTTTCTATACTTTTCGGTGCGCTCGCTAATCAGGCGGTGGGTCGTTTTGAACTGCAAACGTTTAAATTCGTCGTAAAGGTCGTTTTTAAGACCTTCCATAAACGTATTCCGTTCGTCGGCGTTTAAAAAGTCGCTCGGCTCGGCAATAACCTTTTCGGCTACGCCCATTTTATAAAGGTCGTGCGCGGAAAGTTTAAGATGCTCGGCAGCTTCGGGTGCGCGGGCGGGGTCTTTAAACAGTATGCTTGCGCAAGATTCGGGTGAAATTACCGAATAATATGCGTTTTCAAGCATCCAGACTTTATCTGCAACCGCAAGCGCAAGCGCGCCGCCGCTACCGCCTTCGCCTATCATGACCGAGATAACGGGTATTTTTACGGCGGAAAGTTCGGCAATGTTCTTTGCAATAGCTTCTCCCGCGCCGCGTTCTTCGGCAAGTTTGCCGCAGTTTGCGCCGAGCGTATCGACGAAGCAAACGACGGGGCGGTGGAATTTTTCCGCTTCTTTAATAAGCCTTAAAGCCTTTCTGTAACCGCTCGGTAAAACGCAACCGAAGTTTCTGTCTAAGCGTTCGGTTATGTTGCGCCCCTTTTCAATTCCTATTACGGTTACGGGCATATCGTTAAGTTTAGCGACGCCTCCCACGATAGCGTGGTCGTCTTGAGTTGCTCTGTCGCCGTGTAGTTCGATAAAATCGGTAAATATTGAATTTATATAGTCGATAGCGGTTGCGCGCCCGTTTTTACGGGTGCTTAAAACCCTATCGTAAACCGTCGATGGCATAATATCTCCTTATCGCGGATAAAAACGAACGTCGTCAATATCCGTGCAGTTCAAGTAATTTGGCAAGGTGGTCTTTCTGAATTTCTCTCGGAACGATCTCGTCGACAAACCCGTTTTGCAGTTGAAATTCTGCGGTCTGGAAAAAGTCGGGCAGCTTTTCGCCTGTAACTTGTTCGACGACGCGTCTTCCCGCAAAGCCGATTCTCGCGCCGGGTTCGGCAAAAATAATATCGCCGAGCATCGCAAAGCTTGCCGTAACGCCGCCCATGGTCGGGTCGGTCAGACAAACCACGTACAAAAGCCCGTGTTCGTCGTGTTTTTTGACGGCGGCTGAAACCTTAGCCATCTGCATAAGCGAAAGTATGCCTTCCTGCATTCTTGCGCCACCCGAAACGGTGTAGCCTATAACGGGCAATTTGTGGC
>CAKQMM010000188.1 GCA_934254755.1 uncultured Clostridia bacterium | reverse complement strand
CTTTCGACGGCGGGGTGGGGAGCCGCGCCGCCTTTTTGCAAAAGCGTGCCGACGAGTTTTCAAAAAAGCACAAAGGCGCGCTCGTTCTGGTTACGGCGCGGACGGTCGGTTCTATCATAGAAGATTTTAAGAAAGGCGTTTATCCCGACGCGATATCTTACGGGATAAGCGGAATAGACCCGTCCGCGTTTTTAGCGTTAAACAAAAAAGACTTGTTTAAAGGGGGAGAGGTTGGCGGAAAGTTTTACGGCGCGGCGTATTTAAGGGGGCAATACTTTTTGTTTACCCACGGCGCGGGCGGCGAAAAAAAAGCGAAAGAAATACTCGTGTATTCCGCCGACAATTATTCGACCGCTACGGCGGCTGCGCTTGCCGACTTAAAAGGCGCGGGCGGAAAATTCGTTTTTTCCGATAAAACGCAGGCGGCGCGGCGGTTTTTAAACGATAAAACGGCCGCCCTTGTCGGTACCCAGCGCGACCATTATCGCTTAAAAGCGGCGGGCGCGGAGTTTACCGCAACGCCGCTCGGCGACTTTTGCGACCTTTACCAATACCTTTCCGTCATAACGACGGACGAGGTTAAGAACGCCCGTATAGTTGAGTTTTTAGACTATTTGCTGAGCGAGGAAGCGCAGAAAAAAGCCTTTAATTTAATGATGCTTCCCGTAAAAAGCGGACTTGACCCCGAAAACGCGGACGACGATATAAAAGCCGCCTACTCAAAGTTACCTTCCTACACTTTGCCGCCGTATTCTTTAAAAAGCGAAATAGTCGGGGTTAAGGCGGCGGCGGAAAAAACGCTTGCGGGCGGCGGAAATAAAAGCGAACTTATAAGCTTGCTTAAACCGCTATAAACTAAGTTAATTACTAAAATTATATAAACAGTTGTAAAAAAATCGGCAATGATGTAAAATAAGGAGAGAAAGTAAGTGAACATTTGCGACCTTTTAAAAAGCCTTTACCCGATAAGCGTTCAACGCGACGTATGCTTAAAAGATTATTGCAGGTATAAAACGGGCGGTAACGCCGCGGCGATGATATTCCCTGAAACTACCGACGAATTAAAACGCGCCGTAACCGCGCTTAAAGGCGTAGCGCCCTACTTCGTGCTCGGCGGCGGAAGCAACGTGCTTATTTCCGACAAGGGGTTTTCCGGCGCGGTCGTTTCCACGCTAAAACTCAATAAAATAGAGTTAAAAGGGAATTTATGCGTCGCGGGCGCAGGCGCGAAGATAAGCGACGTGATACGCGCCGCGGCAATAAACTCTTTAAGCGGGCTTGAATTCGCCGTCGGCATACCCGCCACGGTGGGCGGAGCGGTCGCAATGAACGCGGGGTGCTATAACAAAAGCGTTTCCGACGCCGTTTTATACGTCGTCACCGAAAACGGGGTTTACAAAAAGGGAGAGTGCGGGTTTAACTACCGCGCGAGCAAATTTTTGGGAAAGGAAACGATTTTAGAAGTATGTTTTAACTTTTCCCCCGCAGAGTACGACGATATCGAAGAAAAAATAAAGGCGTACAAAAGTTTCCGCAAAAACCCGAAAGGGAGGTCTTGCGGCTCGGTGTTTAAAAACGACGGGTTTTTCGCAGGGAAAGTCATCGACGAAGCGGGGCTTAAAGGTAAAAGAATCGGCGGCGCGAAAGTTTCCGACGAACACGCGAACTTTATAATCGCGGATAGCGGAGCTTCGTCAAAGGATATTTACGACCTTATAAAATTCGTAAAGAAAAAAGTTTTGGAAGAAAAAAACTTAACCCTTTCAGAAGAGTTGGTTTATTTAGGTGAATTTGAATGATTCTTACTGCAGACTATCACACACACACCGTGTTCAGTCACGGCAAAGGCACGATTTTAGATAACGCCTCCGCCGCAAAAAAAAAGGGGCTTAAAACCATAGCGATAACGGACCACGGGTTTTCGCACCCCGCTTTCGGCATGCGGCGAAGAGAGCTCCCCGAAATGCGCGAAAAAATAAACGAAGCGATAAGCGTTACCGGGGTAAACGTTTTGCTCGGAACGGAGTCCAATATTTTAGGCGTTGACGGAAAAACCGACGTAAAAGAAAAAGATTACGAAAAATTGGATATATTTTTATCGGGGATACACCGCTTTATATACTACGATAAGCTTTACGAGTGGTTCAAGCTTTTAGGCGCGAACTATTTTGCCCGCAAGTTTAAAAAGGGCGCGAGCGAAAAGCTTATAAAGCGCAATACCCTCGTTTATATCAACGCGATAAAAAATAACCCCATAGATATCCTCACCCACCCGAATTTTCTGGTGTTTGCCGACGCCGAGGAAGTTGCTAAATGCTGCCGCGATTACGGCACTTATTTCGAGATAAACTCGCGTAAAACTCATTTAACTTTCGACGAGTGGGAAAAGGTTATCGCGACGGGGGTTGATTTCGTCGTTGACAGCGACGCGCATATCCCTCAAAACGTCGGAAACGTAAGTTTGGGGTTCGACGTTATAAAAGAGCATAATATCCCCTTATCAAGAGTTAAAAACATTGACGGCAAAGAGCCCGAAAGGTTCAGGTTTAAAGAATTCAAGCAAAAATTATGACTTTTACCGAAAGCGTAAAAAACGAAATACTTGCAAAAAAAGAATTGAACCCGTGTTGTAAAACGGCAATGCTCAGCGCGTTTATTCGCGGCGCGGGCGCTATCGCCGTCGAAAACGGGCTCGTGGGGTTTGAGTTCGTCACCGAAAGCGAAAGGGCGGGCGACTATTTTTCGCGCGCGATAAAAAATTTATACGGCGAAGAGCCCGTTAAAAACGGTTACGCGGACAAGCTGAGCGGCAAAACGAAATACTGCTACTCTTTCGTAAACAACGTATCTTTTTCGGTGCTTAAAGACGCGGGCGTTTTATCGTCCGACGAGGGCGGAATAAAGGTAAACCTCAGCATAGATAAATACCTTATCGAAAACGACTGTTGCAAAAAAGCCTATGTCTCGGGCGCGTTTTTAGGCAGCGGCAGCGCGACCGTGCCCGATAAAAACAAAAACAACAATACGGGCTATCACTTAGAATTCGTCTTTTCAAAAAAACAGACGGCGGACGACTTTTGCGAAGTCTTATCTTTCGCGGGCTTTATGGCAAAACTTATAAAGCGCAAGGAAAGTTACGTCGTTTACTTTAAAAACGCCGAAGAAATAAGCGACGTTTTAGCGTACGTGGGCGCGGTTAAAAGCTGTTTGCGCGTAAAAGAAATTATGGTCGAAAAAGACCTTATCAACGACACGAATCGCAAAGTAAACTGCGAAATGGGCAACATCGGCAAGCAGATAGAAGCCTCTTTAAAACAGGTTAAAAGCGTTGAGATAATAAAAGAAACGATAGGGCTTCAAAGCCTCCCCGAAG
>CAKQMM010000187.1 GCA_934254755.1 uncultured Clostridia bacterium | reverse complement strand
GTCCATAAGCCTGTAACTTTGCGACCCCGTAAGCCAGAAACTGCCGGGAGCGGCGCCGCCGTCTATAGCAATTTTTATATACGCAAAAAGCTCGGGCGCATACTGAACTTCATCTATCAAAACGGGCGGTTTATAGAGTTTAAGAAACATTTCGGGGTCGTTTTTAGCAAGAGCCCTTGCCTGCAAATCGTCAAGCGTGACTTTTAAGCGGCTGCCGTCCGTTTTTTCAAAAACGGTGCTTTTCCCGACTTGCCTCGGCCCCGTTATAAGTATGCATGAATATTCTTTGCTTAAATCTCTTATAAGCGGCTCTATATCTCTTTTTATATACATAACTTCATACCTTTTTTATCGGCGTTAAATTGTCGCAACTTTAAAATGACGAAAATACGACGCAATCTTATTTTAGTCATATTTTGTCCGTTTGTCAATAGGTCAATACGTAAAAAACAAAAACAGCCGCCTAAAAAAGCGACTGTTTTTAATTTTGATGTTATATTCTCAGTGAATTTCGCGATATATTATAATTCTTTCGTCGCCGCTAAGCGGGAAGTTGAGTTCGCCGTTGGTTTTAAGCACCTCGTCTTCGCTCATCCCCAAAGTTTTTGCGACCGACCAGAGCGTATCGCCTTTTTGCGGGAGATAAACGCTTATTGCGGCGTCGCTTATTTTGCGCGCCTCTCCTTCGTCCGCTTTAACGACGTATTCCGCCTTTTTATGGGTTACGCCCGTGAAAGAATATTTAATGACGAAGTCGTACGCAAGTATGCCGCCGATAAGGCGGAGATTGAACGCCGTGACGGTAAGTTTTAAGCCTAAAAACCCGTCCGCGGCGGTTTTTACTTTAAACTCGAACGGAAGCGATTCGTTCACCGCAAAATATTCGCCCGATTCTTTCGCCGCAACGGCGGAAGCGATAACCGCCCCGCTTATTTCGACCGCGCCGTCCGCGCCCGCGACTTCCGCTCCTCCTAAGCTTGCGCCCGAAACGAATACGAGCCTGCTGTTTTTATCTCCGTTAAAAGGTATTTCGCCGCTTATTTTTTCTTCGCCGCTTATAAACTTTTCGGGAATCAAAAACTCGTCTGATTCTCTAGCTAAAATAAGCTCGTGTGATTTTGAAAACGCGTCGCTTATAAGATCGACGGACTTTTGCTCGTACCTTTCGGCGTTCGCTTCGAGGGTGAGTTCTATCGTAATGCTCGTCGTTCCCTTCGCCTCGTCTACGAGGGCTTTCAACTTCCTGTCGGTAACTATGACCGTGGCGGAAGCTAAATCGCTCGGCGTGACGGCGTCGTCCGCGACTTCCGCGCGGAACGGAATAACCTTTTTTTCCTCTTTATAGACCGCTTCGTTAAGCCCTTTCGTAACGAGCGTGACTTCCGCTTCACCGTCTAAAATCACCGCGCCTACGCCCGCCGTAACTGAAGTTACAAACGCCGTTTCGCCGTGCGCCATTATTCCTCCGATAGAGTATTGAAGTTCGAGTTCGTCTTCGACGGTGAAAGATTTTTTGACGGAATCTGCCCGCTTTAAGTAGTCAACCGTTTCCTTTTTTAAAATATAGTCGCTATTTCCCGCAAAGACCGAACGCTTTGTTTCGGTTATCCCCACCCCGTCGAAAGTGACGGTCGCGACGACGTCAACCATTCCGCCGCCCGCAACGATTTTCACGTCGCTTAATTTAAGCGAGCCGAAAACGTCCTTTTTAAGGTCTTTATCGACGGGGAACTTAAAGCTGAATTCCAAAGCGGCTTCGGTCTGGTTTAATTCTTTGTCTTTTTCATAGACGATTGAAAACACGGCTTTGCCCGTGTATTTGACTTCTTTTTTAACGCACTCCGCGCCGTAAAGATAGGCGGTGCCCGTCACCGCGGCGTTTTCCGCCGTTTCCGCGTCAAGCGCGGAAAGCCTTAGTTTAAGCGCGTCCGAATTTACTATTTTAACTTTTTTATTGCTTACAATTTCGTCGTATACGGAATTAGATGGCATAATATTACCCCCTTTTTATTCGCTATAACCTATGCTTGAATCGCCGCCATTATTACAAATTTAAAAAAACGCTTGAATTATTCGCTTTTTAATGTACAATTAAATCATTAAGATATATAGATAAGAGGTTATATATGAAAAGATTATTAAAAATCGCGCTTGCCGCCTTTTTGGCGTGCGTATGCGCGCTTTCGCTTATCGCGTGCGATTTAAGCGGCGACGGCGGAAGCGGCGGTTTAAAAGATAACGGCGGGTACGAAGACGAAGATAAGAATAATTCGGGCGGCGCGGCGGAAGATAACGACAACGCAGGCGGAAACACCGGCGACCAAACGGGCGGTAACACCGGCGGCTCGTCGGGAGAAAACCCGGGCGACCAAACGGGCGGTAACACCGGCGACCAGACCGGCGACGAAAAACCCGACGCGATAGATAAAAATCTGACCTTTCCCGTCGTAAGCGTAAACTTTTTAGGAGGCGCGCCGACCAAAAAGGACGACGGATATATGCCCTGCTCCGTTTCGACGGCGGGCGACGATTCCGCCGAACTCATTTCAAACGCCGACGCGAAGATAAAGATACGCGGCAACTCTACCGCCGAAGGCGAAAAGAAGCCCTACCGCATTAAGTTCACGAGCAAACAGCCTATGCTCGGCTTAAATGACGGCAATAAATTCAAAAGCTGGGTTTTGCTTGCCGACTGTTTCGACTACTCTATGAGCCGCAACTATTTTATTTTGCAGGCTTCCAAAATTTTCACCAACGTTTATTCGAGCGACTGCAGATACGTAAACCTATATTTCGACGGAAAATATCAGGGAGTGTACCTCCTTGCCGAGCAAACGCAAGTGAACAAAAACCGCGTGAACGTTGACGAAAAAAGCGTTGAAACGAGCGCGAACACGGGGTACTTGCTCGAAGCGGACACGCGCGCGCTTACGGAATGCGTGTTATTCGATAAAACGGGCGAAGCAAAAACTTACTACGAAAAAAACGGCACGGGCGACGTAACCGTTAAAACCATCGAGCAAATGGCGACAGCCGACGACTATATTGCGGGTAAAGACTACTGCTTTGACGTAACTTACGTCTACTCTACGAGTAAAGGCTCGGTCACGGCGCATCAACTTTTCGCCGTTAAAAACGATTTAAGTTCCGATAAACAAATCGCATTTTTACAGCTTGAAAAAATTCAAGCCTATATGCAAAACTGTTATAACGTCATCTTCGGAAGCGTTACGCAGTCGGAATTTGAAAAATATATAGATATAAAGTCTGCGGCAGATATGTTCATCATCAATAACTTAGCTTCCCTTCGCGGCGGCAAGCGAAGCGATTTTTACAGCGTAGACTTTACGAAAGATAACCCTAAACTTAACTT
>CAKQMM010000186.1 GCA_934254755.1 uncultured Clostridia bacterium | reverse complement strand
CGTACCACCGCTCGTCAGCTCGTAACTCACGCTCACTTCCAGGTAAACGGCAAGAACGTTGACATCGCTTCTTATCAGTTAAAAGCGGGCGACGTTATAACCGTTAAAGAAAACAAAAAAGGCAATAAATATTTTGAAGCGTTAAAACAATCGCAGAATAAAGTAAACGTTCCTAAGTGGCTCGAATTCAACGCAGACACGCTTACCGGCAAAGTAGTTGCGCTTCCCACGAGAGAAGACATCGATTCGCAGATAGCAGAACACATGATCGTCGAATTGTATTCGAAGTAATTTAAACCAATTTAGGAGGTAATTTTTCTATGATGGAAATAGAAATGCCTAAAATAACCGTTGAAGAAAACGAAGAGAGAAGTTACGTTAAAATCGTTGTCGAACCCCTTGAAAAGGGCTTCGGCATCACGATCGGTAACTGCCTCAGAAGAACTCTCTTATCGGCTCTTCCCGGCGCGGCTATTCAGGGCATCAAGTTCGCACCGCAGTTAGACGTCAAGCACGAGTTTTCGACCATAAAGGGCGTTAAGGAAGACGTTACCGAGATAATTCTTAACTTAAAATGCGTCGCTATAAAAACGGTCAGCACCGATACCGACTACAAAAAGATTTTAAGAATTTCTAAAACCGGTCCTTGCAAAGTATTTGCGGGGGACATCGAAACCGACGCGGAAATTGAAATTTTGAACCCTGACCAGTACATTTGCACGGTTGATAACGGCGGCGAATTCGAGGCCGAAGTTACCATCGGCCGCGGCAGGGGCTATAAGGGCGCAGATTACAACAAAACGGGCGAGATAGGCTATATCGCGATTGATTCCATTTACACGCCTGTAACTAAGGTTAGTTACAACGTCGAAAACGCAAGGGTAGGTCAGAACCTTGACAGGGACAGGCTTATTTTGGAAGTTTGGACGAACGGCGCGTTTTCCGGTAAAGAAATCGTATCGCTCGCGGCTAAAATACTTCAAGAGCATATCAGCATATTCGTAAATCTTTCGGATACGATGAACGGGCTCGGGATACTCGTATCTCCGCCGACCGATCCGCTTCCGAAGATACTTGAAATGAGCATTGAAGAAATGGACTTATCCGTCCGTTCCTACAACTGCTTGAAGCGCGCGGGTATACACACTATTGAAGACTTAACTAAAAAGACCGAAGAAGACATGCTTAAAGTCAGAAACCTTGGTACCAAATCTCTTGACGAGGTTATTCTCAAACTCGAAAGTTACGGTCTTAAATTAAAGGAACAGGAGGAATAATTTATGCCAGGCAGAATGGGATTAACCACTAAAGAAAGAAAAGCGGTGCTTCGCAACCAGGCGTCCAACCTTTTATGGTACGGTAAAATCAAAGTTACCGAAGGACACGTTCAATCTTTAAGACCTTACGTTGAAAAAATCATTACGCTTGCAGTAAATACTTATACCGATACCGTTGAAACCACCGTCGTCACCAAAGACGCGAAGGGTAAAGAAGTAACCAAAAAGGTTATTAAAGACGGTCCTAAGAAACTTGCGGCAAGAAGAAAGATTATGAGCCTTACCTACGATTTGCAGTTCGTTAAAGAAAACGGCGAATCTAAGGCTGATTTCAAAGCAAGGGTTAAAGGTATCAACCACCCGCTTATCGAAAAAATCTTCAACGAGATAGCACCCAAATACGCTGAAAGAGCGAAAGAGCTCGGTCAGGGCGGCGGCTACACCAGAAGATATTTGTTAGGCGAAAGACGTGGCGACGCAGCTGAAGTTGCGGTTATCGAACTCGTTTAATTAAAAAACAATAAAAACTCGTTTGCATAGGCAAGCGAGTTTTTTTGTTTGCTGTTATTTGGTTTTACGGGCGGGCATTGCGTTGCCGTTCGATTTTTAGGTTGCTGCCTGATAATGGTAGTCAGTCAAATTACGGCATGGACGCGTGTATAGCCTTGTCATATTGAGCGTAAGCGAAATATCTCGTGGAAACGAACGCGGTCGCCCAAAACGGGCGCGCTTTTTAAAATCTGCAAAACTTAACGTAGGGCAGGGGCTTGCTCCTGCCGTTGATACGGGCGGCTCACAAAAAGCAATCAAAGATTGCCGCTTCCGCGAGATTCTTCGGCAAAGCCTCAGAATGACAGAATGGCGGGTCGTCGCGGCGCCGACCCCTACGGTGTGGACGCGTGCATAGCCTTGTCATATTGAGCGATGAGCGAAGGGTCTAGGCGGAACGCCGCATTTATATATAACCAGCCAATCCCCCCTGCCGTCGCAAAATGCGCCGTCTTCCCCCCTTTAACAAGGGCGGGCAAAAGTGTAGCGTAAAATTCAGCACGCTTCCGCGAGATTCTTCGGCAAAGCCTCAGAATGACATAAGGGCGGGCGAGCGGAGCACGCCCCCTACGGTGTGGACGCGTGCATAGCCTTGTCATATTGAGCGATAGCGAAATATCTCGTGGAAACGAACGCGGTCGCCCAAAACGGGCGGGCGATTGTTATAATAAACAAACCAAAAGTAGAGCGATTGCCTGCTTTGTCCGCTAATCTTTGTATTCAAAGTCAAAATATTGCAACTTTTTAAGAATTTCACAATTTAAAGTCAAAATATTGTATTGATTTGCGGGAATTTATCGCTTTAAACTATATTTGCATTAAAAAACGCTTAGCAATAAAGAGTGTTTTCTATATTTTCAAAAAACTATTGAAAAGCTAGGCGTTATGTGTTAAACTAATCTGGTAAATTTGCGGCGCGCTTAAAACTTTAAGAGTTATGCCGAAAATTCGGCGCAAACTTAAAGTGAACGGCGCAAAATCACCCCGCAAATATATTTTTTGACTATGAACATAGACCTTTTACAGTCCTTTACCCCCGAAGTCGGCGCAATGCCGTACCGCGCGTATTATATACCTTTCGATAAATTCACGAACGAGTTAGATAAAACTAAGTCGCCTTTCGTGACCGTGCTTAAAAATTGGGATTTCGAGTATTATCCGTATTACACCGAAGCGGTTGAAAAGGAAACGCCTTTCAAGCCCGTAACCGTTCCCCACAACTGGCAAAAAATCGGTTACGACTACGAGCAGTATACCAACGTTTTGTACCCCATCCCCTATAACCCGCCATTCGTTGACGCGGACAACCCCGTTGCCGTATACGAAACGGTTTACAAGGTCGACAAAAAGAGCGGCAGATATTATTTAATTACCGAAGGCGTTGACAGCGCGTACTTTTTGCGCGTAAACGGCGAGGATATCGGTTACGCCACCGGTTCGCACTTAACGCACGAATACGATTTGACCGACGTTTTAAAAGAGGGCGACAATAAAGTTCGCATAACGGTTTTCAAGTGGTGCTCGGGTACTTATCTTGAGTGCCAGGATAAAT
>CAKQMM010000185.1 GCA_934254755.1 uncultured Clostridia bacterium | reverse complement strand
AAACGGGGTTAGCCGCAGTCTGACCCAAACCGCAAAGAGAGTTGGTTTTTACGGTATAGGCGAGTTTTTCAAGCTCGTCCAAATCTTTCATTTCCCCCTTGCCTTCGGTTATTTTGGTCAGAATTTCCAAAATGCGTTTGGTGCCGATTCTGCAAGGCGAGCATTTGCCGCACGACTCGTCGCAGATAAATTCCATGTAGAATTTAGCGACGTCGACCATGCAGTTGTCTTCGTCCATAACTATCGCGCCGCCCGAACCCATCATAGAGCCCATTGCGACTAAGTTATCGTAGTCGATTTTCGCGTCGAGTTCTGTTTCGGTCAAGCAGCCGCCCGACGGTCCGCCCGTCTGGATAGCCTTGAATTTTTTGCCGTTCGGTATTCCGCCGCCGATATCGTAAATAAGTTCGCGCAAAGTCGTGCCCATAGGAACTTCGACTAAGCCGACGTTATTTACTTTGCCGCCGAGCGCGAAAACCTTGGTGCCTTTCGACCTTTCGGTGCCGTATTTAGCAAACTCTTCCGCACCGTTTCTTAATATGTAAGGTATGCATGCAAGGGTTTCGACGTTGTTGATAATCGTCGGTTTTTGCCACAAGCCTTTAACCGCGGGGAACGGCGGACGGGGACGCGGCATGCCGCGCTTGCCTTCGATAGAGTTTAAAAGAGCCGTTTCTTCGCCGCAGACGAACGCGCCCGCGCCTAAACGTATCTGAATATCGAAGTTAAAGCCCGTGCCTAAAATGTTTTTGCCGAGCATTCCGATAGATTTTGCTTCTTCGATGGCTTTAGAGAGCCTTTCGACTGCGATAGGATATTCCGCGCGGACGTAAAAATAACCGTTTTCCGCGCCGATTGCATAGCCCGCAATCATCATGCCTTCGATAACGCCGAGGGGGTTGCCTTCCAAAATAGACCTGTCCATGAACGCGCCGGGGTCACCCTCGTCGCCGTTACATACGACGCATTTATCTCCGTCGGGTTGGTCGTAGGCGAACTTCCACTTTCTGCCCGTGGGGAAGCCTGCGCCGCCCCTGCCGCGAATACCCGATTTCAAAACTTCGTCAATAACCGCGGCCCTGTCCGTTTTTAAAGCTTTGGCTAAGCCCTGGAACGCGCCCGAACCCAAACATTCGTCTACGCTTTCGGGGTTGATGACGCCGCAGTTGTTAAGCGCGATGCGCTTTTGTTTTTTATAAAAAGTTATGTCTTTTTGGCTTTTGACCTTTTCTTTGGTGACGGGGTCAACGTACAAAAGCCTTTCGACGACTTCGCCGTTTAACACGTCTTTTTCAAAAATTTCTTCTACGTCTTCGAGTTTAACGAGCCTGTAAAGAGTTTTTTCGGGATATATTTCTACGAACGGACCTTGCGAGCAAAAGCCGAAACAACCCGCAACGTTGACGGTAACTTCGTTTTCAAGCCCGCGTTCTTTTATAAGGGTTTCAAACTTTTTTTCGATTTCTAAAGAGTTAGACGATATGCAGCCCGTTCCGCCGCATAAAACTATCGCCTTTTTGCCGTTTAAGCCTTTAAGTTTTGCTTCGAGCGCGGCGCGGCAACTTTCGCCCGCAGAATGTAATTCGTCAAAATTTTTAATCATCATAGTTCGCTCCCTATTTTGCGGTATTCGTCAACGATTTTCTGAACGTCCGCTATTTTCACCTTGGGGTAAACCTTGCCGTTTATGGTGACGGCGGGCGCAATGCCGCACGCGCCTATGCAACGAAGCGCGTCAAGGGTGAACAACCCGTCCTCGCTCGTTTCGCCCGGCTTAATATTTAAAATTTCGCCGAATTTATCAAGAACCTGCCCCGCGCCTTTAACGTAGCACGCAGTTCCTAAACAACAACCGATGACGAACTTACCCTTCGGTTTTAACGAGAAGAAGGAATAAAAAGTCACCACGCCGTAAATTTCGGCAACGGACAGACCCGTTTTTTCGGAAACGAGTTCCTGAACTTCGATGGGAATGTATCCGTATTCTTTTTGAATGTCGCTTAAAATCATCATGAGCGGCGTTTCTTTATCCGCATATCTGTCGCAGATATCGTTTATTTTTTTAACAGCCGCTTCGCTTAGCCCCGCCATAAAACAACTCCTTTATTTTATCAAATTTTAACCATTAGTTTTAAGTATACGAAATTTAAAATATTTTGTCAAATTTTATTTTTAACTTCGCGCTATTTTTCGATATAACTATACCCCGTGTTTATAAACGCGACTTGTTTAAAGTCTTCATAATTTTCGCGAATTATAAAGTCGATATAAGTTGAAATAACGTTTGCGGTGTATAAGTAACCCATCGCGTTAAGGTGCCCGCCGTTAAAATACATGCCCCTGAACTTTTCGTCGTAAACTTCGCCGTCGGCGCGAAGGTCGATGACGTACGTGTACGGGAAAATTTTTGCAAACTTATGCAAAATTTCAGCCATTTTATCGTAAATTTTTGCCCTTTCGGCACTGTCGGAAGTCATCTTGGGCGGCGTAACCAGAAATACGCGGCTTTCCGGAGAAGCAACGCGCAAACGCTGAATGACTTTCGCATAATATCCCGCAAAAGTTTTTTTGTTCTTCGCGTAGTCTTCGAGGCAGACGTCGTCTTCGCCGCCGACGGTAAGTTTGCCGTTCAGTATCTCGGTCGCGTCGTTCACGCCGAGCGCGATTATATAAGCCTGGCAGGCGTTTTCTTTATCGTATAAATGCCGCCATGCACCGAATAAGTCGCTCATTTCGGACGCTTTTAAGCCGCCGCACGAAAAGTTGTGAACGGTTGAACCGCACTTTCTCGCAATAAACTGCCCCCACGAATATTCGTAAAAATCGTGATAGCCGCGAACTCCGTTTTCGTCCAAACTTTCATGCTCGCCCGAACTTAAACTGTCGCCGACGCAACCTATCGATCTGAATATGGCGGTAAAGCCGCCGTCCGTTATTATGTTTTTTAAAGGATTTTTTGCCTCCATAAGTCAATCACCTTTTAAATAATAGTTGTTTTAGTATTTTCAGCTCAAACTCAACCGCCGTTTCGTCGCAAATTATATTTAATAAAATGCCGCGAATCTCTTTAAACACGCCCGAAACGAAATCGCTTTGCGCTTTTAATTTAAGCGTCAAGTTTAAAAGCACGGGGATATAGTTAGCCGCCGATTGATTGAGCTTATCAAAGTCTTTTTCAATATTAAACGCCCGTTTAAAATCTTTGATTTTGCCTGCGTTTTTACACTTTGCCGCAATGAATAGCAAAAGGTCCGCGAGAGTTTGCCGCGCCGTAACGAATACGCCCGCATAGTTATCGAACACGTCTTTGAAAATCTTAAAAGTAAACTTTTCAAGGCGGTCAAAACCTTCGGTTGCCGCTTTGAAACGGGCAGACTCGTCGACGATTA
>CAKQMM010000184.1 GCA_934254755.1 uncultured Clostridia bacterium | reverse complement strand
GCGCCTTCTTCGTTGAGATGAAGCTTATCGGGTAATAATAATTCGCTTCTGCGGGGATAAACGACGGCAAACAAATCGTTAATCGTCACTCCCTTATCTTTAAGAATCGGCACAACGGCTTTATTATATCTGTCGATATCTTCGTTGGTTTGATAGGGGTAATCGTCGCAAACGGGCGTGGTAGTAGCGAAAATAACCTTGTCGGTAATTTTCAACAAATTATCCGCAATGCGCGACATACAGGAAACGTATTCGGAAACGTCGGTAAAACACCCGTCTCCGAACAAGTTGCATACGTCCCATAAACCGTTGTTCCAGTGGATGACTTCGCTCCCTTCGATATTGTTTTTCAAATCGAACAACATGCGTAAAGTGTATTTTGCAAACCTGCAGTTATCTTCGGGCTGAAAGACGGTAAACCCGTCTTTAACAAACCTTTCTTCGACCGTTTTACCGTAACCGTAAAGACGAATCGAATCGCCGAGTAGCGTTATTTTTTTCATAAAACTCTCCTTTTTTAAAGTATTTTAATAATTGTACTTTTTGCGTTTTATTATCAAGAAGGTCGTGGAAATTATAAACGCGCAGACTTCCGCCACGACGACCGCCCACCATATTCCGTTCACGCCGAACATTATCGGCATTATTATAACCGCCGCCGTCTGAAAAACGAGAGTTCTTAAAAACGATATCGCCGCCGAAATGCCACCGTTGTTAAGCGCGGTGAAGAAACTCGACGCAAAAATGTTAAAGCCGCATAAAAGGAAGTGTATCGCGTAAATTTTAAACGCGCGTACGGTTAAGGCTAAAAGCTCGGCGTCGTAACTGACGAAAATTTTTGCAAGGGGTTTTGCGAAACAAAACGCCACCGCCGCAAGCACGACGCCTAAACTCCCCATAATTATAAAACTTTTTTTGCGCATGCTTTTTAGTTCCGCATAGTTTTGCGCGCCGTAGTTATAACCTATTATCGGCGCAACGCCTATAGAATATCCTATAAATATAGCGATGAACACGAACTGAACGTACATTAAAACGCCGTAAGCGGCAATGCCGTTTTCGCCCGCAAGCCTGCCGAGCTGAATATTGTAAAGCATGCCGACGACCGACGACGAGATATTGCTCATAAGTTCCGACGAGCCGTTGCCGCACGCCTGCAAAATCGCTTTAATATCTAACTTTGTTTTTACTACCCTTAGCAAGCTTTTATTAGGCATAATGAAGTAAATAAGGGGTATGAACCCGCCGACGCATTCGCTTATACCGGTCGCGACCGCCGCGCCCGCTACGCCCCACTTAAACACGCCCACAAAAAGCGCGTCAAGCACCATATTCGTGCAACCTGCCGCTAAAATAGTTATTAAGCCGAGTTTCGGTTTTTCCGCCGCGATTAAAAAACTTTGGAAAACGTTTTGCAGCATAAACGCCGCCGAAAACCCTATGACTATGCGCCCGTAAACGACGCAATACCCCATCATCTGCTCGTCCGCACCCAAAAACTTAGCAACGGGGCGAATGAACGTTATGCCGAGCGCGGAAACGACGACGGCGAGAATTAAAACGACGATTATCATCATCGTGAAAAATTCGTTAGCTTTTTTTCTGTCGCCTTCGCCCAGAACCTTGCTTACGAGCGCGGTTCCGCCCGTGCCTATCATAAAGCCCATGCCGCCGATAACCATAACGAAAGGCATTATAAGGTTTATTGCCGCAAAAGGCGTTTTGCCCGCAAAGTTGGACACGAAAAACCCGTCCACCACGCCGTATATGGACGTGAATGCCATCATCAAAACGGTGGGGACGGTAAACCTGAATAACTTTTTATAATCAAAATGGTCGGACAGTTGAATTTTCATACTTTACCCATACGTTGCGCTAAATATATAAATTTTAAAGGCGCAAGTATATAAGTTTATACACTATATAATTTTTATAGTCAAGCAAGTTGAGCGTGATATTCGACAAATTTTTTTAAACAAAAGGCGCGTGCCCGCGCCTTAGATTGCAACTTAATACATCGACGAGTTGCCTATCGCGGTATACGTTGCGTCAATGATAATTTTGCCTTTCTTGCTCATTATTCCGAAAAGGGTTTTCGTTCCGTCGCGCTTTTTGAACACGACGTAACCGTCGCCGTAAACGCAGTTTGCGCCGAGTTCGACGCCCGCGCCCATTTCTTGAATAATTTCACAATCGTAATTCATAAACGCATACGCCGTTTTACCGTCTTTCAAATAAGATATGGCTATTTTATCGCTCGCTATCTGGATAAAGGTTTTATCGCTGAAATCTTTTTCTTCGCCCTTTTTATTTATGAGGCAAGTTACGATTTTGCCGTCTTTACGAAAGCCTGCAAGCGCATAACGGTTTATGCCCGTTTTAACTCCCATGGGGTAAGCCGAATCGTAAATCGCTTCGGTTACAAACTCGCCTTTTCTGTCGATATAAGCGTATTTATTACCGTTTTCCGTCGCGACTTTTATCGGCGCGATATCGCCGTCCCCCGCAAAACAACTTATCGCGTCAAGCGATTCCGCGTTGAGTTCGATAGCCGTTTCGCCGTACTTGTCAACGTAATTCCAAACGTATTTTTCACTTTCTTCGTCGTAACGCCTGACGGCGCAAAGCCCGTTCATAAACACGCCCGTTTCGGTAAATTCGGGGGCAACCACGACCTTTCCGCTGACGGTAATAAAGCCGTAAAGTTCTTTGCCGTCAACTTCTTTTTTAACGGTCAGCAAGTCGCCTTTATAAAACGCCTTGCGAATACTAAGCCAACCGTCCGACACCGTTCTGCCGCTTAAATTTACGAGAGAATATTCTGTGACAATCCGCTCGCTTTCGTCAACTTGTAGAGTCTGAACGCCCTCTTCCGCTTCGCCTGCGCCGTCTTCAGATTCGCCGATATCGTCATTTATTCCGTCGGTCGGCCCTTCGGTGTAGACTTTATGAGTTTTTACGACGAAAGCGTAATAATCGCCGCTATCCGCGTAACTTAACCCTTCAACGTCTTCGTAAAGCGCGGGTAAAATAAGGTCGCCTTTTTGGTTGATAACGCCCTTTTTGTCGTTAAGCGTGACTATAGAATATCCGTTATCAGAAAACGGCTCGATTTTATCGTAGTTCGCATCGACGACGATTTTACCCTCCCTCGTCATAACGCCTTCGCCGTAGCCTTCGTTAAAAATTATGCGACCGTTCCCGGCTTCCGCAAGGTAAGCGTAATACTTATCGTTCACGCATTTATCTTTGTTGTTTATTATTTTATATCTTTCGTACCTGTTCGCGTCGTTATCGAACTCACCTTCCGCTACGATAGCCACGCCTTCGCTATACGCGCCGGCGGCAGAGTACTTAAAGTTCACGGCAACGCCGCCGCTCACGTTGAGATAGCCCCACTTGCCG
>CAKQMM010000183.1 GCA_934254755.1 uncultured Clostridia bacterium | reverse complement strand
AAATAAGCGCGTTAAGCCCTTCGGTTTTCGCAAGCCTGTCGAGCGCGTCGGTAAGCTGATATTCGTTATTAACCGTAGGGGTAAGCGTTTTGATTATATCGAAAATTTTAGGCGTAACCACGTATCTTCCGAGCGGAGAAATTCTGCTTTTAACTCTTTCAATCGGCGGTTTTTCGATAATGCCGCTGACTTTATACAAGTTGCCGTTTTGTTCGCTGTACTCGACGGAAGCGTACTTCGGCACGTCTTCAAGCGGAACTTCTTTGCAGCCGACGACGCTTTTGCCGGTCTTTTCAAAACTTTCGACAAGTTGACCGATAACGGGCGTGCCGTCGTTATACATAACGTCGTCCCCGAATAAAATGGCAAACGGCTCGTTATTCACGAAATGTTCGGCAATTTCAACGGCTTTTGCCGTTCCGTTGAGCGCTTTTTGCTCCACGAAGGATATGCGCGCCATCGTTTCGGGGTATTTAACCGCGTCGTAAAGCGCGAACTTTTTACCCGCAAGCAAAACTTCGTCAAGCCGGTTGGACTTAGCAAAATGCGCTTCTAAAACTTCGCTTCTATATCCTACGACGAATAAAATATCCGTTATGCCGCTTTTAACCACTTCTTCGGAAATAACCTGAATGGCGGGTTTATTTAAAATGGGCAACATCGCCTTCGGCACGGCTTTCGTATAAGGCAAAAACCTGGTGCCGTACCCCGCAACGGGTATTACGGCTTTTCTTACTTTCATCGTTTCCTCTCCTATAAAAAATCGGGCGAGCGCCGTTCGCTTCGCCCGACTTATTAGTATTTTATGCTTCCGCGCCGCAAGTTTGCGCCGCAAAAACGACTTAAAACGCGACTACTTCGTGCCGAACAATCTGTCGCCCGCGTCGCCGAGCCCCGGAACGATGTAAGCGTGTTCATTAAGCTTTTCGTCGAGAGAGGCAACGTAAATATCAACGTCGGGGTGCGCTTCCATAACCGCTTTAACGCCTTCGGGCGCCGCGATAAGGTTCATAAGTTTTATATCTTTGCAACCGCGCTGTTTAATAAAGTTGATTGCCGCAACCGCGCTGCCGCCCGTAGCAAGCATCGGGTCAACGACGATAAGCGTTCTTTCCTGCGCATCAACGGGGAGTTTGCAGTAATATTCGACCGGTTTATGCGTATCGGGATCGCGATACAAGCCGATGTGCCCGACTTTAGCGTTGGGCACCAAAGTCAAAATACCGTTTACCATACCTAAGCCCGCTCTTAAAATGGGAACGACGCCTATGCTTCTGCCTGCGATAAAGTTCGCTTTCGTTTTGCAGATGGGCGTTTCGATTTCTTTAGCTTCGAGCGGTAAATCGCGCGTTACTTCGTAAGCCATTAAAAGCGAAATTTCGTCGGCAAGCTGTCTGAAATCTTTCGTGTTCGTTTCGGTTAAACGCATCATCGAAACTTTGTGTTGAATAAGCGGGTGGTTTAAAACGTGTAAATTGCTCATTTTTTATCTCCTGATTTTTATTTAAAAAATTCGCTTTCTATCTGCGAAATTTTATTTACTCTGCGCTCGTGTCTGCCACCCTCGAAGGGGGTAGACAAAAATATGTCGATATATTTAATTATATCGTCAACCGTTGCGATGCGCGCGCCGAGGGCGATAACGTTAGAGTCGTTATGTCTGCGCGTAAATTCGGCGGAAAACGCGTCGTTTACGTGTGCGCACCTTACGTTTTTAACTTTGTTTGCGGCAATGCTCATACCTATGCCGGTGCCGCAAATAAGCACGCCCTTTTCCGCTTCGCCCGACGCTACCGATTTTGCGACTTTAAGCGCGTAATCGGGATAATCGCACGAATCTTCACTGAACGTGCCGAAATCAATTACTTCATATCCTGCGTTTTTTAAATGACTTACGACCGCTTCTTTTACGGCGAACCCGCCGTGGTCGCATCCGAATGCTATTTTCATATAAACAATTTTAGTATATAAGGCGAATTTTGTCAAGCACGGCGACGATATTTTACCCCTCTTTAATAAATATATTAAACGATATTTTGCACCGGACCCTTTTTAATTCTTATTACGGAATATATTCCGCAGTTTTTTGCAAACTAATTTTATGAGTAAAAAATGGTTAGCGTTCATAATTTCGGGACTTACGATAAATATGGTTATGACTGCGGCTTTTACCGCATACTTTTTTATAGCCACAAAAAACGTAGAATTTAACAAAGATAAACTCGTGCGGGACGACGTTTCCGTCGAATACGTCGCGGACGACGGCGAACAAATCTCGCTTAAAAACGACAAATTGAACGATAAATACGTTAAAATTTCAGATTTAAGCGAGAGCACGAAAAACGCATTCGTTGCAATCGAAGATAAGCGGTTTTATAAGCACGGCGGACTTGATTATTTAAGAATGATAAAAGCCGCAATGATTAACTTAAAGACTTTTTCATTTAAAGAAGGCGCGTCCACCATATCGCAACAACTCGTTAAAAACACGCATTTATCGAACGAAAAGACTATAACGCGCAAACTTAAAGAAATTAAGCTCACCGAACAAATGGAAAAGGTTATGACGAAAGACGAGATTTTGGAAAGTTACCTTAACACCGTTTATTTCGGCAAAGGCGCGTACGGTATCGAAGCCGCAAGTAAAATTTACTTTAACAAAACCGCAGATAAGCTAACCTTAAACGAAGCCGCCGCTCTCGCCGCAACGATCAAATCTCCGAACGCCTACTCCCCCGCGATAAACAACGCAAACTGTTTCAAACGGAAAAATTTAGTAATATCCGCAATGCTGAACCAGAATTATATTTCGGCGGAAGAATATGAAGCTAACGTTAAAAAACCCGTTTCGGTTGTAAACGCCGACACGCGCGACAATTATTCAGACTATATTTCCGCCGCGCTCGGCGAATACGAAAACATTGCCGCCGTGCCGACTTATTTAAAAAAAGCAAAAATAAAAATTTACACTTATTTAGATAAAAACATACAAAATCACATCGCGACGTTAAAGGTTGACGGAGATAGTCAAGATAGCCGAAATCAAATTGTAATAAATAATAAAAACGCAAGCGTTATCGCATTTTATGGTAAAAATTCTAATTTGCAAAGGTGTCCTGCTTCCGCAATAAAACCGCTATACGTTTACGCCCCGCTAATAGATAGCGGTAAGATTACCGAAAGCACCGTTTTATTAGACGAACAAGCAAGTTTCGGCGGATATTCGCCTAAGAATTACGGCGATAAGTACAGCGGAAAAGTCACGGTTAAAACCGCCCTTTCAAAAAGTTTAAACGTTCCCGCAGTAAGGCTTTTAAGTTACTACGGAACAAGCGACGGCGTTGCCGTTTTAGAAAAAGCGGGCGTAAAAGCCGACGGCAACAATCTTTCATCGGCACTCGGGAGCGGAATAGAAATTTCTCTTAAAAAGCTATGCGA
>CAKQMM010000182.1 GCA_934254755.1 uncultured Clostridia bacterium | reverse complement strand
GCTCTAACATTATAAGCACGCATATTCCGCCGCCTACCCCCAAAACGGGAAGCAACCCCGCGAACGACAGAGCGCGCTCCGGCTTGTTTGAAAAATACGCCGCCGCGTAAATTACGAAAGCAAACTTAACTATTTCCGACGGCTGAATGGTTACGCCGAAGAATTTAATCCAACGCTTTGCGCCGTAGTTTTCGACCCCGATAGGAGTAAAAACCAAAACGAGCGCGATAAGGGAAACTATAAGGAGCGGGTACCTTATTTTTTTAAGGCGCATATAGTTAAAGTTCGCCGTAAATATCATTGCAACCGCGCCTAAACCTACGCCGATAAGCTGCTTTTTTAAAAAATAAAACTTATTGCCGTAAGATATTTCTGCTGAATATTTTGAAGCCGAATAAACCATAAGCGCGCCGAAAAGCGATAATAAGACGGGAATTGCAAGCAATAGAAAATCGCCGTAATTTTTATGTTTTATCGCATTTTTTGATAAATTTTCTATTTTTAAGTTCAACGCGTTATTTAAAACTTTTGACGATTTCAATAAACCTGTCACCCCTTTCTTCGTACCCGCTGAACTTATCAAAGCCGGAAGTGCCGGGCGATAACAAAACCGCTTCGCCGCCCTTAGCTAAACTTCGCGCGGCTAAAATTGCGGACTTATAGTCGCTTAGCACCGAAACGCTTTCAAAGCCCTGTTCGCTTACGGCGTCGTAAACTTTTTTGGCGTTCGCGCCCGTTATAACTATATGTTTAACTTTCTTGCTCTTTTTAATTTCGCTTAGCGCGGGGGCGTAATCGAGCCCCTTATCGTACCCGCCCAAAATTATAGTTACGGGTCGTTTTATTGAATTAACGGCTTTTAAAACCGCGTCGGGGTTAGTCGCTTTACTGTCGTTATAGTACTCTACGCCGTCAAGCTCGCGCACGAGTTCGACGCGGTGTTTCACCCCTCTGAACGCCTTAATGCCGCTCTCTATTTCATTGCCGTCAAGTCCTAAAAGCTTAAGCGCGGCGACCGCCGCCAAAACGTTGGATAAATTATGATCGCCTATTAAATTCACGTCTTTTGCGGCAATAATTTTTTCATCTAAAAAATATATGTACCCGTCGCTTAAATACGCGCCGTCAACCTTTTCGTTTAACGAAAACCACACTACTTTGCCGCGAGTTTTCGTTGCGAAGCTCTTTACCGTTTCGTCGTCGGCGTTCAAAACGGCGTATTCCGTTTCGGTTAAGTTCATAAGCGTTTTGCACTTTAAAAAGGCGTAATTTTCAAAAGTGTAATGCCGCTCTAAGTGATCGGGCGTAACGTTTAAAATCACCGCTATATGGGGCAAAAATTTGTTGGTTGATTCCATTTGAAAGCTCGAAACTTCGGTAACTATAACATCGCCCCGTTTTACGTCGTCAACAACCTTAGTTATAGGAGTGCCGACGTTGCCTACGAGTTTATTATTTATTTTTGCGCCGCTAAGGACGCTCGATATAAGCGAACACGTCGTCGTTTTTCCGTTCGTGCCGGTAACTGCGACGATAGGTTCGGTTATATAGCTTGCGCCGAGCATAAGTTCGCTCATGATTTTTATCCCGCGCGATTTTGCTTCGATATTAAGCGGACTGTCAATCGGAACGCCGGGCGACAAAACTATCGCGTCGATTCCGTCCAAAGCATTATCGTTCTCTTTAATTTTCGCGCCGCGGGCGACTAAGTTTTTAACGGCGGATATTTCGTAATTATTTTTATCGTCGTCAAATAACCACACGCTTGCGCCGCGCTTCAATAAAAAGTCCGCCGCGGAAATTCCGCTTTTTTTAAGACCGTAAACCAAAAAATCGGTATATGGTAAATACATATTATTCCCCTTTATAAAAAATTTAATACTCAGTTATCGCCATGCCGCAATTAAAACGGCAAGCAACAAAAAAAGCGACGATATAACCGTAATAATCGAGTAAATATAAGCGATTTTCGCTTCGCTAAGCCCTTTTAATTCAAGGTGATGATGAAAGGGTGCCATTAAAAACACCCGCTTTTTAGTGCGCTTGTAGTGCAAAACCTGAATAATGACCGAAACGGCGGTCAGTACGAAAATTATGCCGATAAACGGAATATTTAGCGTGTTAAGCGAAAAGACCGCCACCGCTGACAGCCCGCCGCCGAGCGCAAGCGAACCGCTGTCACCCATAAAAACGCAGGCTTTTTGCGTGTTGAAAATAAGATAACCCGCAAGCGCGCCGACTATCGACACGGACAGCAAAATAAGGTTATAATACTCGATCAAGTTTACGTAAGCGTTTTTGTTGAAATGAAGTTGCGCCGCAATAACCGCGCCGAGCCCCAAAAACGCGAAAACCGAAACGTTTGCGCAAAGCCCGTCCAACCCGTCGGTTAAATTTACGGCGTTAGTCGTCGCAACAAACACGAAAATATTAAGAATTATCGCAAATTTTTTAATATCGACGATTTTTAAAGAGTACGGCAAGTAAACAAGTCCTCCGCCGCTTTTATAGACCGCTATCGCCGAAATTGCCGCGACGACGAGCTGAAAACTTGCTTTCTGCACAGCAGTAAGCCCCGCATTGTTATGAGTTTTTATCTTAATGTAGTCGTCCGTCATTCCGACTATCATAAAACCGAGCGTTATAAACAGCGCGACTAAACTTAGCCGTATTGCGCCGCGCGCGAATATAAAATAACTGATCGCCGCCGCCAGAATGAATATAACGCCGCCCATCGTGGGCGTGCCCGATTTAGCGGCGTGCTTATCGACGTATTTTAAAATAGGCTGACCTATCTTAACCTTTTTTAACAACGGTATAAAAACCGCCCCGCCAACGCCCGACAGCAAAAACGCCGCCAAAAAGACCAAAATGAGTTTTATCAAATAAGTTCACCGCCGAAGTCAAGCTTAGCAATCAGTTCTTTAACGGCTTCTTTATCGTTATACTTAATTTTTACACCCATAATTTCCTGATAATTTTCCGCTCCTTTTCCGCTTAACAACAAAACGTCGCCCGCACGGAGATAACTGAGCGCATACTCCGTCGCGCGGTATCTGTTCTGAATGGTTATGTAGCGCATGGTTTTAGGGCGGATGCCCCTCTCAATTTCGCGAATTATCGAAAACGGCTCTTCAAAGCGGGGGTTATCGCTCGTGACGATAGTGTAATCGGCAAGGCTTGCGGCAATTTCGCCCATAATTTTGCGCTTTTCTTTATCGCGGTTGCCACCGCAACCGAATAAAAGAATAAGCCTGCCGCTCGTCACCCTGCGCACTGCGTTCAAAGCGTTTTTAAGCCCGTCGGGGGTGTGGGCGTAATCGTCGTAAACGTCCGCGCCGTTGAACTTGCCCTTGAACTCCATGCGCCGTCCCGCGCCGTGGAAGGACTGGATGCCCTTGGAGACCGTCTCTCCGGGAATGCCCATCATCCACGCGGCAGCCGACGCCGCCAGAGCGTTCATGGCATTGTGCCTGCCCAGAACGCCCATGTCCAGAT
>CAKQMM010000181.1 GCA_934254755.1 uncultured Clostridia bacterium | reverse complement strand
CTCTATGCACGGAATCTGAACAAGACCCAAAACAGGGTCGCAGGTAAGCCCCAAATTGTGTTCGAGCGCGATTTCAGCCGAACACTCGATAGTGTCGGTATTTAGCCCGTACAAATACGCAAGCGCGGCCGCCGCCATAGAACACGCTACCCCTACTTCTGCCTGACAACCACATTCCGCCCCGCTTATAGACGCGTTGCTCTTAACGACGTTGCCTATAACGCCCGCGACCGCTAAGGCGTTTATGATTTCATCTTCGCCGACGTTTAAATCTTTGTTCATATAGTATAAAACGGCGGGGACGATGCCGCAAGAGCCGCACGTCGGCGCGGTTACGACGGTTTTATTGTCGGCGTTTTCTTCCGCAACGGCGAGCGCGTAAGCCGAAATTTTGCGATTGCCGCTCATAATAATCGGCTCGAATTTCGCGCTTTCCGAAATTAACGCTTTCGCTTTTCTTTCAAGTTTTATCCCACCCGGCAAAAAGCCTTGCGCATTTAAACCGTTTTCAACGCTCTCTTTCATTTTATGCCATACCTTTGGCAAATTTTCGTATGTCGAGCGGTCGTAAAATCTGACGTATTCGGGAAAAGTCAGATCATTTTCTTCTAAATAATGCTTTACTTCATTAAAATTTTTTTGCGGATAAACGTCTTTCCCGTCGGGGTATGGCTTTCCGTTTATAACGACGCTTCCGCCGCCGACGGAGGTTGCGGAAATTAATAGCGTGAACCCGTCGCGGGCGTATTCGTCGTCAGCGGGCGCGCTTTTTAAAGCCTGCCCGCCGCTCCACGCGTTTTTATCGAGTTTACCGTAAATTTTTAAATAGTTTGGATGCGGCAAATCTTTATTTTTTACGTCATATATGATTTCGGCATCGTTTCCGAGCGTTTCTTTCAAAACTCTGTCCGTTCCGTGCCCTTTGCCGGTTAAAGCAAGCGACCCGAACAAAACGACGCGATATTTTATTTTGCCGAAATTTTTGACGGCGTATTCGGCTATCGACTGCGGACCTATCGTATGCGAACTTGACGGACCTTTGCCGATTTTAAATAATTCGTTTAAAGACTTCATAATTTCACCTGAACGCAAAAATGCCCGACGTTCGGGCTCTTTTTAATTTTGATATTTGCTGTCGTTATCGCACGCTATCATAGTTAGCGCGCCCTCGTTTTCGCTGAGCGCGGGTTCTAAGTCGGGGTTCGTTTCTATAGGCTCGTCGGATATGTAAAAATAAAGGTCGGACTCAAGTTTACCGGTCGCACCGAACTTTGCGGCGGACGATACGTCGAAAGGATATTCAGTCTTATCGTAACTTTCGCCAAACTCTTCGCATAAATGCTTTAAGTTTTTATTGTAAGCTATAAGGCACGCGCTTATTGCAGCGCGAATTTCGTCGCTCGACTCGTCTTTTAACGCGTTAAGTTCTTTTTTACGTAAAAAGAATTCGTTTTTAAGCCTATCCTTTATTTCGTCTGCCTCGGCTCGCGATTTTTTTAATTTATTATTGAGTTTCGCGTTCACGGCCGCCATATCGAAAAGCGCGTTTTTGTACGCTTTGTTCGCTTCGTCAAGGTTAATGTCGCCTGCCGTTTCTGCGGCGCGGCGGGCGTTAAGCAAAGCTTCTTTCGCACCCAAATATTCGTCGGAATTCAAAAATTCAGATTTAACCGCTTTTTGTTCCGCTAAAACTTCGTCGTAACGCTTGGCGGAAGCTTCATAACTTTCGCCCAAAAGCGCGTTTAATCTTTCTTTAAAAGCCGTTGTTATTCTGTTAAGCGACGAATAAAACTCTTCGGCGTACTCGTCGGACAAAGCTTTTTTGCGCTTTTCAAATTCGGTCATTTAAGCCCCCGTAAAAAGTGATTTTCTAAAACTTGGTAATTATGAACGCGTCCACTACGCCGGACGCAAACCTTGCGCCTAAAATCAATGCGGTGCATAAAAACGCCGCAACCACAAACGCAAAAATAAAATTCCATTTCTTTCTCATAGCGTAATAATATTTTGAGATTTAACGGAATTTTTATGCGTTTTTGCCGCTTATTATACGCGTTTTAGGTAATCTATTTCTTCGGCGGTGAGTTTTCTGACTTCCCCGCGGTCAAGCCCGTGAAGCCCGAGTTCACCTATTTTAATGCGCTTTAAGAACTTAACCTCTTTCCCCGCGGTCATAAAAATTTTGCGTATTTCGCGGTTTCTGCCTTCGGTAACCGTTACGTAATATTTTGTAAAATCTTTGGTTTCGTCGGCAATTTTTATCGTACACTTTTTGGTCTTAACACCGTCGATTATAACCCCGCGCGATAGTTTTAAAACCGCTTCCGTAGAAAGCGTGCCTTCTATTTTAACGAGATAAGTTTTGGGTATTTCGTTCGACGGGTGCATAAGCCTGTTCGCCAAGTCTCCGTCGCTCGTCAAAATCAAAAGCCCTTCACTGTCGTAGTCGAGCCTGCCGACGGGATACACCCTGCCCACCCCGCGCGGAAGCAAGTCCATAACGGTTTTGCGCCCCAAATCGTCCTTAACGGTGGTAACGTAACCCTTAGGCTTGTTCATCATATAATACTCGAACTTCTTCGCAACGTTTACCTTTTGCCCGTCAACCTTAACGGTATCGGAAGCGGGGTCTATTTCCATACCTAAAACCGCCGTTTTATCGTTCACGGTAACAACTCCGTCCGCGATAAGTTTATCGGCGTTTCTCCTGCTCGCAACCCCCGATTCTGCCAAAAATTTGTTTATTCTCATAACAGCACCTTGTATATTTTTAGTTTACTTTAATATACTAACCGCTTTTGACGAAAAAATCAAGTCGTTTTTAAGGTAAACTTCCAACTTAGCGCAAGTTTTAGGTTTTTTTATAAATTCGTTAAAGTCAACACCGTCGATTTTAACGTTCACATCGTCTATTTCGCCCGCCGCTAACGGATATGAAAACGAATCTTTAACGTTCAGCATAAACTTTTTGCCGCTATCGGACGTAAAAACACTGTCGTTTATTTTATCTGCGTCTATAATCGTCGTAGATTTATAAGTCGAAAACGCTGAATTTACGACTTCTTCGCTTCTTTGCCACATATCGGGGCTGTTTAGCACGACGGAAACAACGGTCATTCCGCCGCTACAAAAAGCGCTGACTAAGCACCTGCCCGCTCTTTTAGTGTACCCCGTTTTAACGCCTACGCAACGCGGGTCGCTGAAAAGCAACTTGTTTTTGTTTATAAGAACGCGCTTATATTCAAACCCGTCGTTTGAAATCTGAACGCGTTTTGTAGAAACGACTTTTTTAAACGTTTCGTTTTTCATGGCGTGGGTCGTAATTTTCGCTAAATCGAGCGCGGTCGAATAATGGTTATCGTCAGGAAGCCCGTGCGGGTTCGTAAAATTGCTGTCGGTTGCGCCCGCGCTTTTAGCTGTTTCATTCATAAGCTTGATAAATTCATTTCTCTTGCAAAAGTTAGAAGCGATTGTTTCCGCGCAGTCGTTTCCGCTTCTGAGCATCAAACCG
>CAKQMM010000180.1 GCA_934254755.1 uncultured Clostridia bacterium | reverse complement strand
TATTTGCAATAGACGTCGGCGGCGCGCTTGCGGGCAGTAAATACCGCGGCGAGTTTGAAGAAAGGCTCAAACGGCTTATCGACTATGCCGAGCAAAGCAGCGACGTTATACTTTTTATAGACGAAATACATAACCTTATCGGGCTTGGCAAGACCGACGGCAACAGTTTCAGCGCGGCGGAGATGTTAAAACCGCTTTTGTCGCGCGGGGAAATAAGCGTTATCGGCGCGACGACGATTGACGAATATCGCAAATATATTGAAAAAGACCCCGCTTTAGAGCGAAGGTTTCAGCCCGTTTACGTAGACGAGCCGTCCGTTGACGACGCCATTACGATTTTGAAGGGCTTAAAAGGCTCTTACGAAAAGCATCACGGCGTTAAAATTGCGGATGAAGCGATCGCTGCGGCGGTCATGCTTTCGGATAGGTACATAAAAGACAGATTCCTGCCCGATAAAGCGATCGACTTGATTGACGAAGGTGCGTCGAAAAAACGCGTCAAACTTTCCGAGTTGAAAACCGACGTCGATAATTTAAGCAAAAAAGCGGAATTTTTAAAAAATGCTGAAAAATCTGCGCTTAACAGAAACGATTTAAACGGCGCAAAAAAAATTGACGCGGAACTTAAAAAAGTAACCGAAACGATTGTTAAACTCAAAGAAGTTTACGATCGTCAGAAAGACGATTTGCCCGTTTTAACGGCAAACGACGTTAAAAATTTAGTGAGCTTGTGGACGAAAATTCCCGTCGGAGAGCTCACGCAAGAAGAAAAAAATAAAATCGACAGTTTAGAGGCGAATTTAAAGCGGCAGGTTATCGGGCAAGACGAAGCGATCGAAGCCGTTGTTAAAGCGATAAAGCGTTCGGGCGCGAAAATTCAGGACCCGGATAAACCCATTGGCTCGTTTTTGTTTATCGGACCGAGCGGGGTCGGCAAGTCGCTTTTAACAAAAGTTATTGCGGAAACGGTTTTCAGCGATAAAAACGCGCTTTTGCGTTTCGATATGAGCGAGTTTAACGATAAAACCGCCGTAAACAAGCTTATCGGCTCGCCCGCGGGCTACGTCGGGTATGAGGAACAAGGGCTTTTAACCGAAAAAATCAGGCGCAACCCGTATTCCGTCGTTTTGTTCGACGAGATTGAAAAGGCGTCAAAAGAAGTTTTCGATTTATTGCTTCAAGTCCTTGACGAGGGTAGGCTTACCGACAACAAGGGGCGAGTGGTTTCGTTTAAAAACGCAATTATTGTTATGACGGGCAACGTCGGGTATGAAAACGAGCGGAAAACCGCAATCGGTTTCGGCGACTACGACGCGCTTGAAAAAACGAGCGTTTTAAATTCGCTTGAAAAATATTTCAGACCCGAATTTATAAATCGCATTGACGAGATTGTGGTGTTTAACCGCTTAAATAAGCAAAATTCCGAGGCGATTGCGCGTTTAACGCTCGATTCGCTCGCAACGCGGCTTAGCGGAATAGGAATTACCGCCGTTTTTGACGATACGATAGTTGAAGAAGTGGCGCGCCGCGGCTTCTCGCGCGAGTTTGGCGCAAGGCAGATAAAACGCGTGGTCAGTAAACTTATAGAAGACGAGCTTTCGGTTAAAATAATAAATAAAACCGTTAAAAGCGGCGACAGCATTACCGTCGGCTGGAACGGCGACGAATTAACGGTTGCAAAGGCGTAATATGGAAATAGGGGTGTCAACGGCTTCGCTTTTTAAAAGACAATATAACGAAGACGCGCTTGTAACGCTGAATAAAATAGACGCAAGAACTTGCGAAGTGTTTTTGGGGACTTATCAGGAATATACCGAAAGTTTCGGTAAACTTTTAGTTTCTAGGAAAGGTAATTTAAACGTACATTCGATACATACTTTAAACACTCACTTCGAGCCGCAACTGTTTTCCGTAAACCCGCGCGCGCTTGAAGACGCGTACCAAATTTTCGGCAACGCTCTCACTGTCGCAAAATTGCTCGGGGCTGGGTTTTACACCATGCACGGCATTGCGAGATTTAAGCGTTCAATCAAGTACGATAATTATGAAATAATTGCAAAAAACTTAGAAAAAGTAAAAGATTTTGCAAAAAATTACAACGTCGAGTTGTGCCTTGAAAACGTCGAATGGGCGTACTACAATCACGTTGGTTTTTATAGTGAAATTTCTAAATATTTAAAAGGCTTAAAAACTTGCTTGGATATAAAGCAGGCGCGCGTTTCGGGCGACAGTTATCGCGACTATATTAAAGAAATGGGCGAAAACATTGCGACCGTTCACCTATCGGATATTAACGCCGACGGCAAAATTTGCTTGCCGGGGCGCGGCACGTTTGATTTTGAAGACTTGTTTAAGCGGCTTAAAGACGTAAACTTTTCCGGCGATATGCTCATCGAGGTATATAACGAAGATTACGGCGAAATAAGCGAAATAAAAGATAGTTTAAACTATTTGCGCGAGCTTAAAGATAAAATTTTTTAGCGAACGCGAATAAGCGAATTATATAGAAAACAAAAGGAGAATTATTATGACCAAAAATAAAGACGCAATGAAATTAAGGTTTGACTTCAACAACATGATGTCCGACTTTGTCGGAAGCGAACAAGGCTTTACCGATGAAGATTTAACTAAGAACGCGGCGTTTGCAAAAACCGCATTCGATAAGTTCGCGGCTATCCGCGGCACGGGTATGACGGGTTGGGCGGACCTTCCGTACAATCAAGACGAAATTTGCGACGATATAATTAAAACCGCAAACGATATAAGGGACAAGTTCGATTACTTCGTCGTTTTAGGTATCGGCGGCTCGGCTCTCGGTCCGATAGCGGCTTTTCAGGCGCTTTGCCACCTTCATTATAACGACCTTCCGAAAGAAAAGCGCAACGGTCCCAAATTTTACGTAGAAGATAACGTTGACCCCGAAAGGATGCAGGCTTTGCTTGACGTTATCGACGTTGAAAAAACTATGTTCAACGTTATCACGAAGAGCGGCGCGACGAGCGAAACGATGACTCAATATCTTATAATAATGGATATTCTCACCAAAAAACTCGGCGACAAAGCTTCCGAACACATGATTGCAACCACTTCCGCCAAAAAGGGCAACCTTATTAAAATCGCGAAAGAAAAGGGGCTTAAAACTTTCTATATTCCCGACGGCGTCGGCGGCAGGTTCAGCGAACTTTGCCCCGTGGGTCTTCTCCCCGCGGCTGTTTTAGGGATAGATATAAAAGAATTTTTAAGCGGCGCGGCGTATATGGACGGGCTCTGTAAAGATGCGGACGCGGCTAAAAACCCCGCGCTTATGAGCGCATTGTTAAGCTACCTTTCCATGAAAAACGGCAAAAACATTTCCGTTATGATGCCTTACGCGGACGGGCTTAAATATATTGCCGACTGGTACTGCCAGCTTTGGGCTGAAAGCCTTGGCAAGACCGTTGACAGAAGCGGCAAAGCGATTTATGCGGGTCAAACCCCCGTTAAATCTCTCGGCGTAACCGACCAGCACAGCCAGGTTCAGCTTTATAC
>CAKQMM010000179.1 GCA_934254755.1 uncultured Clostridia bacterium | reverse complement strand
ATGGACGAACCGCTTAAAAAGAGTATTAAAAAGAGGCTTCCGTGGCTGCTTATTTTACTCGGTTTAGGCTTGCTCGTCGCGACGGTCATAAAAGGCTTTCAAGCGTTGATTCCCGTTTCGCTTATAATTCTTTACACTTTCCAGAGTTTGATTTTGGATATGAGCGGCAACACGGGCACGCAGAGCTTAGCGGTCACCATAAGAGTTTTGAGCGAAGAAAACCTGACGGCGAAAGAAAAGTTTAAGTTCATTTTTAAAGAACTGCGCGTAGGGTTTATGAACGGCTTGCTCGTCGGCGCGCTTGCCTTCGTGGTGATAGGCTGTTACGTTCAATTCCTCGAAGGTTCGTTCGTCAAAACCTTCGGCGTTTCGGGCTTTGCGGTTTCGGGCTGCATCGCTCTGTCCCTTCTTATAGCGATGGTTATAGCGAGCCTTGACGGAACGCTTATACCGATAGCTTTCAAAAAAATGGGCATTGACCCCGCAGTCGCTTCCGGTCCGCTTATTACGACCGTGAACGATTTAATTGCGGTTTGCGCCTACTACGGCGTGTCGCTGTTACTACTCGTTAAAATATTAGGTTTAAGTTAAAGCAAAACTTCCCGCCCCTCAAATAGGGGCGGGAAGTTTGTTTTTTGTTTAAACGCGTTTTAAGCCGCTTTAAACGCTTAAAGCCTATACCGAAACGCGACAATCATTCACAATTTAACCGCAATAAACCGTTTAAACGCGTTTTAAGCCACGCAAAAAGCCGCTATAAAAGCGGCTTTTCGTTTACTTGACTTTCAATTATTTAATTTTATAAGAATTTAACTTAATAACCGTGGTCGGAAGAGCAACGATATCTACGTAAGGCGCGTCTTTCAACTTGTTGTACAAATCTTCGTCGTCGCCGTCGGTATCCAATTCGGCGACTTTGCCGTCAACTATTTTGTAGTAAGTGCCGCTCTTTAAATAAAACTCGGTTCTACCGTCACTCGTTAAAACGTCGTCTTCATTACGGTCGCCCTTATACAGACATTCGGTGTAACCGTCGGCGTCAGCATAACAATCGGTTTTAGCGGTTTTTAAACCTTTAAGCAAATCTTCGTCCGCCATACCGAAAACGGTGTAGTTTTTAGCGGTAATGCCTTCGGGGCTGTCCGTCAAGCAAATTGCGAAAGTCGCTTTCGCGGTGTCGTACTTACCCGTCGTGCCTTTGCCGGTATCGGGTTCTCTGAGCATTACGAGCGCGCCCGCTTTAAGGCTAAGCTTTCCTTTAAACCCGTTGTTTTCAAACTCGCCTTCAACGGTTTTGTCGTACGATTTATCGGTATAACCGTCTTTATAATCGAACGCGCCGATGATAGCGTAAGTGCCGCTTTTATCGAAGGTAACGGCAGAATCGTTATAAAACCCGTCTTTAAAGAGTTTTAAAACGTGATCGTAAGTTTTGGGAGCAAAAGTCTTGTAAAGGGAAAGTTTTCCGCTCGCAGTTTTTGCTTCGCCGTCCTTTTCGTAACCGAACTCCACTTCAACGTCGCGTATAACGCTGCCGTTTGCCGTATAGGTACAAGCCGTAACGGTGAACATAAGCGCCGCGATTATAGCAAGCGGTAAAATTTTTAACAATACTTTTTTCATATTAACCTCTATAAGAAATTTTGTATCAGGTACACTAAACCCGTTGCCGCCGCCAAGCCTAGCAACACCGCAAACCCGACCCGTAGCCAAGAAAGCGGGGTCTTGCCGGTGACTTTGCCGGTATTTCCGTTGACGTAAACCTTGTAATTTGATTTAGCGTATTTGTAATTCAAAAGATAAACAGGCACTAAAACGTATTTGTAAGTAACGTTGTTATGTACGGTGGAAACGTTTAAGTAACTGACGGTATCGTAAACGTACTGCGATAAAATCAAACGCCTGAGCTTACTATCCATATCCGACTTCGCCTCATCCCACGCGTCGTCAATCTTTTTTTCGCTTCTGTGCGCCATAAAACCCGACAAATAACGCTTATCGTACCCTTTTATCGTTTCATAATTAAACGGGGCGATTTTGTTGAACGTTTTTCTGTCGTAAGACGTGGAAGCGTTTATAAAAACGTCGTCGAAAAAGCGAGAGTAGGTGCCGGAAACGCGGAAATACTCCGTCGTCGTGACGGTACGCCTGTCCTTGCCGCTACCGACCGTGCGCGTAACGGTTTTGCCGAGGCGACCCTCGTAAGTCGAATAAGTGTCGCTGTCGAAAGTGTAACAAGGCTCGTAAACGCCTTTCATATTATCGACGGTAAAGCTCTTTTTGAACTTGCGCGGGGCGAATATGCGCTTTTTGCACCATTCGCGAGCCTTTGAAACGGCTGTGTCGCCGCTTATCGTAAACGGATAAAGCACACCCGGTTTAAGACCTTTTTCGCCTTCGATTTCTTTAACGTGGCCGGTTCCGCAGTACGGACATAGCGTTGCGGTGTCTTTTCCGTCGACGACGACTATCGCGCCGCAGTTTTCGCACCTGTACGCAACGCTGTCGTCATTCCACTGTTCGGCGTTTAAAAACGCGTCTTTTATCTGAAGTTCCGCAACTTCGCCGCTCGACTTAAAATCTTTCGTCGCGCCGCAATGTTCGCAATACAAGCAACCTTTTTCGGGATTGAAAACGAGGTTCGCGCCGCACTTATCACACTTCGCCGAAAAAACGTCAACCTGCTTTTTTTCTACGTCAAACGTGTTTTCGTAAGTTTTGTCTTCCATAATTACGCATTAAGCGAATGTAGAAGCTCGTTTACGTCTATGCCGTGAACCTGAGCCGCTTCGCCGATAGTTTCGCCGTGCGCGATTGCACAGCCCAGACAGTGCATGCCGTAACCCATTAAAATATCGGCGGCGTCGGGATTGATTTCAACCGCGTCCATAATAAGCGTATCTTCGGTTATAACTTTCTTTTCTTCCATAACTATCTCCTATGTACTACTGTTTTTTGCCGCATTCGGGGCAGAATTTAGACCCTGCGGGAACTTCCGCGCCACATTCGGGGCAGAATTTCTTCGCGTCGGTCTTTTTACCGCATTCGGGGCAGAATTTTGCGCCCGCGGGAATAGCCGCGCCGCACGCCGAGCATACCGCGCCGCCCTTAACTTCCGCTTTTTGCGGTGCCGCGGCGGGTTGATTGTTTGAACGCATTGCGTCGGCAAACATTTGCCCTATTCCTAAACCTGCGCCGAGCCCCACGCCCGCGCCTGCCATACTGCCTGCCGCTCCGGGGTTTTTAGCCGCGTCTTTCATAGCTTCAGCCGCCGCAACTTTCATGAGCACGTCGGTCTTATCCGCATAGATGCCGAGTTTCGTCCTTTCGTCGAACGCTTTTTCGACTTCCGTCGGAACGGACATGTTTTCAATGAATAAGTTGGTAAGCTTTAAGCCGATTTCGTTAAATTTAGACTGAACAGAACGCTTAACTATCTCGTTGAATTCAAGGGTGTTACCCGCTAAATCGAGCGCGGAAATTTTGCTTTCGCCGATAGCGTCGGTAAGCGTCGAGATAAGCATCGTCTTTAAAAAGTCGGTTATATCTTCGGTTTTAAAGGTTGAGCT
>CAKQMM010000178.1 GCA_934254755.1 uncultured Clostridia bacterium | reverse complement strand
GGCTTTAAGGGGAGCGTCGTCGTCGCCCTTGGGGGCGGGAATATCGGTCACGATACGCTCCAAAACCTCGTCGATATTTATGCCGCTTTTTGCGGATATGCGGGGGGCGTTCGTCCCGTCTAAGCCGATAACGTCTTCTATCTCTTTCGCAACGCCGTCGGGGTCGGCGGACGGTAGGTCTATTTTATTTATAACGGGCATAATTTCAAGGTCGTTGTCAAGCGCTAAATAAACGTTTGCGAGCGTTTGCGCCTGTATACCCTGCGACGCGTCAACTATCAAAATCGCGCCTTCGCACGCCTTTAAACTGCGGGAAACTTCGTAGGTAAAGTCTACGTGACCCGGCGTGTCGATAAGGTTAAAAATATATTCTTTTCCGTTTTTCGCCTTATAAAGCATTCTTACGGGAGTAAGTTTTATGGTTATGCCCCTTTCGCGCTCTAAGTCCATAGAGTCTAAAAGTTGCTGTTCCATATCCCTTTCGGCAACCTGCCCCGTCATCTCGATAAGGCGGTCCGCAAGGGTTGACTTTCCGTGGTCGATATGCGCTATAATGCAAAAATTTCTTACGTTTTCTTTCGTCGTTACTGCCATGCGTTTAATTATATATTATAAATAAAAAATAATCAAGCGGATATCGCGGCGAAAACGCCTCATAAAACACCTATTAAAAAGAGCGGAATTTGAACCGCATCAGTTTAAGCGGCGTAAAAGTTGCATTTTAAAAGCGGCGCAAAAACGCCGCTTTTAAGTATATTATTTTGTTTACGGGGCATAAAACCCACGTTTTACGATTTTGCCCCGATTTTACTCTTCGTAAAACTTTTTGATATATTCCGTAAGCGACGGAATAACGTGCTTGATTTCGATATCGGTGGTGTTAATCGCTAAATCGTATCCGCGCTTATCGCCCCACGGAATGTGCGCCATAATAGCGTGCAATTTTTTGCGCCCTTTATCTATTTTGCGCATCTTTTTACAATATTGTTTATCGGTGAAATGCTCGCCCTCTTTCGCGCGCGCTTTAACCCTTTCAAGTTTTGATTTTTCGTCCGCGTACACGAAAATTCTGAACGGTTTTTTGTCCTTTAAAATAACTTCCGCGCTTCTGCCGACGATAATGCAGTCCTTTTCGGCAAGTTTCAAAATAACCTTTCTCTGTTCGGCAAGAACGTTCACCGCAACGCTGTTCGTAAACACCGCAGAGTTTGCGAGCGTTTGCGCAAAAGTAAAGTAATAACTGGAAGAAAATCCGCTTTCAAGCACCGTTTCGACGTACTTTTCGTCAAGTTTACTGCTTTTAGCTATCTCGGTGATTATTTCGCGGTCGTAGTAAGGAAGGTTCAACGCTTCTGCTAAGCGCTTGCCTATTTCTCTGCCGCCGCTGCCGAATTCTCTGCCTATTGTAATTATCATGTTTGCCCCCTTATGGTTTATTCAAGTTCGTCCAGCGTTTTTTCATACGCGGGAAGAACGTTTTTTACGAAAAATTTAACTTCGTCTCGCTCCATTTTGTCAATTTCTTTTTTTATAGACTCTTTCGCTTTGACGAATTCTTTATTGCCCGACTTTACTTCTTCGATGCACTTGATATACGCCGCAATTTTATCGGCGCACTTCATAATTTTATACTCTTCGCTATCCTTGTCGGGGGAAACGACCGCTTGAAACTCTCCCCGTAAATCTTCGGGTAAGGTGGATAAAAGCTTGTTTTCCGCCCCGCGCTCTATATCTTTATACGCGCCGTTTATTTCTTTGTTGAAATATTTGATAGGCGTAGGCAAATCGCCCGTAATAACCTCGCTCGTTTCGTGATATAAGGCGTATAAAACCGCCTTTTCTTCATTCACCGCGCCCGCAAAATTCTTGTTTTTAACGACCGCAAGCGCATGCGAAATAATCGCCACGACCGCCGTATGCTCCATAACGTTTTCTTCCACCGTCGAGCGCATAAGCGGCCAGCGTTTTATGTATTTAAGCCTGTTTAAGTATGCAAAAAAATCGTAATTCATAATTTATCTGAATATATTTTAACAAACTTTTTGCGATTTTTCAAGACGTTTTTTAAATTTTTTTGTAATAACGCTTGCCGAATTTTTAAAATGGGTATATAATTCGCTCGTACGCAAAAGGGGTGCCGATAGTTGCGCTAATAAACGCAACTTGGCTGAGATTATACCCGTTGAACCTGACAAGGTAATGCTTGACTGGGAACATAGCGGTTTTTTTCGTGCACCTTTTTAATTCAAGGCGCACGTTTTTTATAAGGAATATGTTAAATTTACTCTCTTTTATCACCTTTAACGGTCAAAAACTGTTAAAAACCCTGTCAAACTTCCGCTTTACGCTGATTGTGGCGACTTTTTTGATTATTATAATTTTGCTCGTCGCACTTCCGAAAGTAAGCGGAAAATTTAAGACTAAAGAACTCACTTTCGCCGCGTCAAGCGTTGCGCTTTCGTTTATATTATCGTTTATAAAAGTTAAAGTCGGCGCGAACGGCGGCAGCATTACTCTTTTAAGTTTAGCACCGATTATACTTTACTCTTACAAATACGGAATGCTTAAAGGGCTTTTGGTCGGCATCGTTCACGGGCTTTTGCAGTTTATAGAGTCCCCCGACATTCGCACCCCTTTGACCTTCTTTTTAGACTATGTTTTCGCGTTTTCGGGCGTATTTATCGCTTCCGCGTTTAAAAATTTGTTGAAAAACGAAACGCTTGCCATCTCGCTCGGTGCGTTATTCGTATATTTAATAAGGCTCATTTTCGCCACCGCTTCCGGCATTTTTTACAACGAAGGCTTACCTTTTGGCGTTGCGCTTAAAGAATCGATTTTATATAATATTGCGTACATTGCGCCCGATATGATTTTGTGCCTTGCGTTTTTGGTCGCGTTCTCCTTCACGAGCGTTTTCAGGCGCATTTACGGCAAAAATTCGATTATTAGTGAATAGTCGCAATCTTCGATTGCTTTTTGTGAATTAGCCCGCGTTTAACACTGTTTTTCGTTTCCACGAGATATTTCGCTCCACTCAATATGACGGGGTGGTCAACGGGTCGTCGTGGCGCCGACCCCTACGTCAGATTTACGAGTTACAAAAAAACGCGCCGATAACATATAACCGCTCAATATGACAAACAATACCGCAATAAAAACCGCATAAAAAATTCCCGACCGCTTGGGTCGGGAATTTTTTACTTAATAACTTCTTTGATTTTTGCGGCTTTACCGGTTAAGTTTCTTAAGTAGTAAAGTTTAGCTCTTCTTACTTTACCTTTCTTAACCACTTGAATGCCTGCGATTTTGGGCGAATGTAAGGGGAAAGTTCTTTCAACGCCTACGCCGAAGCTTATACGCCTAACAGTGAAAGTTTCGCTGATGCCGCCGCCGCGTTTAGCGATTACAACGCCTTCGTACGCCTGAATTCTTTCTCTCGTTCCTTCAACGACCTTAACGGACACTTTAACCGTATCGCCAACGTCGAACGCAGGAACTTCGCTTTTTAAGTTTTCCTGATTGATTTGTTCAATTATCGTCATGACTTAATCTCCTTTATACGCGGTGTTCGTT
>CAKQMM010000177.1 GCA_934254755.1 uncultured Clostridia bacterium | reverse complement strand
ATATGATATACTTATATAACTTACAATATAAAAAACGGTAGCAAAAAAACGCCCCTTCAAAGGGGCGTTTTATAATTTACCTTAATAAAATTACTTTGCCGCTTTTAACGCGTTTAATTTTTTTGCAAGACCGCTTTTTTTGTTAGCGGCGGTGTTTTTAGCGAAAATACCTTTTTGCGCAGCTTTATCTATAGCGGCAACGGTCGCGGGGAAAGCCTTTTCGCAAGCTTCAAGGTCGCCTTTTTCGATTAAAGCGTTCATGTTCTTGATAGCGGTTTTAACAGCAGACTTTTCGCTTTTATTTATTTCGCTTTTTTTATCGGTAACGATAACGCGTTTTTTAGCAGATTTAATGTTAGGCACGGTAGTATCTCCTTTTTCGTCCAATCAAATTTAACTATATGGTATTTTAGCACACTATTTAAAAACTTGCAACTTTTTTTCGGGACTTTTCTAAATAAAGTATATATCAAAAACCGTTTTAATAAAATTTTTAATAAACTTAGCCGCGTTTTATCAACGCTTTAATTACGCGGCAAAAAAGGACGGCAATAAATTTGAAGCCAATAATCGGAAACAAATCGGAATTCTACAAAACTCTTTTAAACCCGAACGCCCCTATCGGCGTGTTTGACAGCGGTATAGGCGGCTTAAACGTTTTAAAGCGGGCGGCGGAAAAACTTCCGCACGAATCGTTTATTTACTTCGGCGATAACGAAAACGCCCCTTACGGCAATAAGAGCGAAAGCGAACTTTTCGAGCTTTCAAAAAACGCCGTCAACGCGCTTTTAAACCGCGGCGTAAAAGCAATAGTCGTCGCCTGCAACACCGTGTCTTCAAGCGTTTTTAACAAGCTTCTGTCAGTTTCTCCCGTGCCGCTTATCCCAACCCTTCCGCCTATCGTTAAACATAAGACAAAAAGAACTCTTTTAATGTGCACGCCGAACACCGCAAAATCAGCTTTCGTTCTAAAAAACTACGACTTTGCCCAAGTTCTGCCGCTCCCCTTTTTGGCGGCTGAAATAGAGCGGTATCTTTATTGTAAAGATAGCTTAGGCGAAAAGCACGCTAAAAACACAAAATTGAATCTCCTTAAAAACGTCAATCTCGTTAAAGACCTTCGCGGCGCGTACGGCATTTACGACGTCGTGGTCTTAGGTTGTACGCACTATACGTTTTTAAAGAAAGAAATCGCCGCGCGCTTTCCGTCCGCAAAAATTATAAGCGGCGAACAAAAAGCCGTAGCCGATTTGAAGCGCACCCTTACTAAACTATCGCTTTTAAGAGAGCACGGTTCAATCGGCGGGGTGGAATTTATCGGTAATTCGGCTTTAAAAAACGAACGAATGTTCAATTTTGTACAAAATTAACCCGCGGGTGGTTAAAAAAACAAAAAAAGTGGTCAAAAAGTTATACAAAATTACCAAAAGTGGTTGCATTGCAAAATTTTTTATGATATTATTTACTCACGATAGAAAAAGGAGAGTGTTTTATGCTGTTCGGCGAATACGAGCATCAGGTTGACGCTAAAAACAGAATACGCGTGCCGAGCAGACTTAAAGCCGACTTCAAAAGCGGTTACGTCTTTTTGAAGGGCGCGTCGAAGTGTATCAGCGTGTACCCGACGGACAAGATAGACGCTCTCGTTAAAGAACTCGGCGACGTAAGCGCGTTCGATAAGGACGGGCAAGAATCTTTGTCCGAAGTTTTATCGTCGTTTTACACTTGCGAAGAAGACGGTCAAGGTCGAATAGTCATTCCCGAAAAACTGCGCGAATACGCGGGCATCGGTAAAGACGTCGTATCGATAGGTATGATAAATCATATCGACATTTACTCGAAAGAAGAGCGCGAAAGAATTAAAAACGAAAAGACTTACGACGAGCGCATTAAAATTCTTCAAAGCAGGATAAAATAATGGAGTTTAAACACCTTCCCGTAATGCTTAACGAGTGTATGGACGGGCTTAATCTCCACAAAAACGCCGTTTATTTTGACGGAACGCTCGGAGGCGGCGGCCACAGCGGCGAAGTTTTAAAACGCACCGATAATTCGGTTCGCCTTATCGCAACCGATTTAGACGACGACGCGCTTTTGGCGGCGACCGAAAAGCTTAAAATTTACGGCGACAGATTCACCGCCGTTAAAAGCAACTTTAAAAACTTTAACGAAGTATTGGACAACCTTAATATAGATAAAATCGACGGCGTGTTGCTCGACTTAGGCGTCAGTTCCTATCAGTTGGACAACCGTAGCCGCGGGTTTTCGTATATGGGTTCGGCAAAACTCGATATGCGGATGGACAAAACGCAAAGTTATTCCGCTTATAACTTCATAAACGAAGCGAGCTTCGATAAACTAAAATACGCGTTTATAACCTACGGCGAAGAAAAATTTGCCCATAAAGTTGCCGAAAACATCATAAAAGCGCGTGCGGTAAAACCCATCGATACGACGGACGAACTCGTCAAAATTTGCGACGAATCTATCCCCCCGCGTTTTCGCGACGGACATTCGGCAAAAAAAATTTTTCAAGCGGTAAGGATAGTCGTCAACGAAGAACTCGACGGGTTAGAGCAAGCCGTACGCGATATGATAAAGCGGTTAAACCACGGCGGGCGTATAGCGATAATAACTTTCCACAGCTTGGAAGACAGAATCGTTAAAACGGTTTTCAAAGACCTATCGACCGCGTGTATATGCGACAAACGCTTCCCTTGCGTATGCGGAAGGAAGCAAGTTATAAAAGAAATAACCCGCAAGCCGATAACGGCAAGCGAGCAAGAGTTGGCGGCAAACTCGCGCAGTAAATGCGCAAAATTAAGAATTGCCGAAAAATTATAAAAGCGCTAAAAGATAAATTACAAAAAATCCTAAAGAATAAAAAGGGGAGCAAACGAATATGTTTAATAGCAGTAAATCTTTAATATCCGAAAAGAATACTTTTGTAGACGATTTTGAAAGCGGTTATTCTACCGTTACCGATACCGCTGCCGCGCCCGCGAAAGTCGACCGCGAAGAAGAAAATTTTAACTCGCGCATTTCTGCTAATATGGATAGAATTTTGCACTACGACAATTTCAGCCGTAGCGACATGCAAAAAGTTGCACCCCAAAACACCGCCGATATAACCCCCGGCGCGACGACCATGCAGTTCAAAGACGTCGCGAAAGAGGACATCAATAAAGATTTGCGCGTAGACGCAAGTTATAAAAGCGAAACCAAAATCAACGCGAAGAGCAAAACCGCGCTCGTTTTGTGCGCGCTCGTAACCGTCGTTTTAGCGGTTTTAATCGTCTTTAACACCGTGCTTTTAAATAACATGAACAGAATTATCGACGATAAACTCCAGACCGTAGAAGATTTGGAAACTGAAAAGCGCGGAGCGGAAAACAGGCTTAACGACGTTAAAAACGAGTACGATTCTCTTAACCCCGCAAGCGGAAACTAACCGCTGAACTGCGATTTGTTCCGCAAAAACAAAACCATATAAGGAATTTATGCCTATAAAACTATTTTCAGTAACTAAGGCACGAAAGAGGTTATTTGCGCTGCTTTGCGCGATAACCTTTATTTTTTTGTTCGTAATAATTCGGCTTTTTTACGTTCAGGTCATCTGG
>CAKQMM010000176.1 GCA_934254755.1 uncultured Clostridia bacterium | reverse complement strand
CCTAGCGGGACTCGAACCCCGTCAAGCCTTAAAGCCGTCTTTTTTGCCCGTTTCGGCAAATCTTTGCTTGAAGTATTTGTATACGTCTGCGCAAACCTTTGCTAAAACCGCCTAAAAAATACGGTTTAAGGTGCAAAGCGTTTAAACGGCGATAAATTTAGATAAATCAAGGCAAACGAACGCAGCAATACTAACTCGTATTGCAAGCGAGTTTAACGCTGATTTAGCAAATTTTGCGCCGCTTAAACTTGATGCGGTTCAAATCCCGCTCGGCTAAAGGAGTTATTTAGTGATGAAAAAGTTTTTGATAAGCGTTTTTTCCGTTATGCTTGCAACCGCAATGGTTTTAACCTTCGCGGCTTGTAAAAACAAAGACGGAGACGACGCCGAAAACGTTGAAACGGGCAACTTTACCTACGAATTGGTTACGAATAAAGACGGTCTTTCCTGCTACGATAAAGACGGCAAAGAAATAGTCGATGAAAACGGCGAAGCGAAAAAGTTCGATAAATATTATAAAGTAACGGGCTTCACCGTAAGTGCAGATGATCTTGACAAAATCGCTCTCGGCGACTATTCGACGGTTGAAAAATACAGAACCGTTTCTATCCCCGAAACCTACGAAGGTTTAAAGGGCGCGACGGAAAACTATCCGGTAAGAGAAATAGAGCAGTCGGCTTTCGCGGGCAACAAGGTGTTTACGAGCGTTACCGTCGGCAAACACATCGCCAAAATCGGCGAAGGCGCGTTCTCGGGCGCGGTGAACCTTAAATCGCTCACTCTTCCTTACGTAGGCGGCTCGGTAGACGCGGTGAACGAAGAAAAGTTATTTGCGTACATCTTCGGTTCCGTTTCTTACGATTCGGGCGTTACTTCCGCAACCGTTAAAACCAACGTTGTTTACGACGACGGGGGTACAGATGTCAGCGGCAACTCCGAACTTACCTACTATCTCCCCACGAGTCTTACCGAAGTTACTATTACCGGCGGAACCCTTCCCGCGTGCGCGTTCCTCAACGCGTCCACCCTTAAAAAGGTGACCCTTCCCGACTCGGAAGATATTAAAGTTATTTCTTCTTCCGCGTTCTCGGGTTGTACTTCTCTTATAGAATTTAAACTTCCTAAACACGTTGAAAAGATTGCCGACCGCGCGTTTAACGGCGCAAGCAAACTTTATAAGTTCGACTTTAACGGCGCGCCCGTTAAAGAGATAGGCGAATACGCCTTTGCTTCCTGCTCGGCACTTGCTGACGATACTATCGGAAACTTCGGCTTTACCCTTCCCGAAACGCTTGAAACTATCGGCGGACACGCTTTCGACGCTTGCGTTTCCCTTAAAACGATTGATTTTTCGGCGACGCAGGTAACCGTAATTTCTTCGTCCGCGTTCAACGGCTGCAACAGTTTAAGAAAGGTCGTTTTGAAAGACGGTACCACCGTTAAAACCGCGGCGTTTAAAGGATGCAGTTCTCTTACGAAAGAAGGCGTGGTCGATAAAGACGGTAACGTTATCCGCGCGGTTGATTTCGTAATCGAACCCGACGCGTTCGACGATTTGGATTTCGACACCCGCGTTTAAAAAATTTAAGTAATTAAAAAAAGAACGCTTTCAAAAAGCGTTCTTTTTTTGTTTGTTAATTTGCGACGTGCGCTTAGTCGTGGGTAAAATTCGCTCGGTTACGGGCGTTGACCTAAACCGCCTTCGAGCGTAAGCGTTTCGCCCGTCATAAACTTAAAGTCGGGCGACGCGAGTTGTACGCAAACCCTGCCGATATCGCGTTCGCTGTCGCCGAACCTGCCCATAGGCGGAACGTGAACGTTCGCTTTATACGCGTCGGGGTAGGCTTTTTGGAACTTTTCAAGCTGGCTCGTCCACGCGAGCGGGCAAACCACGTTTACGTTAATTCCGTCCTGCGCCCATTCGGTTGCGGCAACGCGGCTTAACCCGCGGATGCCTTCTTTCGCGGCGGCGTAAGAGCACTGACCTTTGTTGCCGAAAAGCCCCGCGCCCGAAGCAAAGTTTATAACCGTGCCTTTCGTCTGTTTAAGATAGGGGTAGCACGCTTTCATATAATAAAACGCCGAGTAAAGCCCCGAATACATCGCCAAATTAAATTGGTCGGTGGTGTGGCTTGCAAGGGGTACGCCCGAAGCGGAAGCCTGCGCGTTGTTTATCAGAACGTCTATCCGCCCGAACTCCTTAATCGTTTTTTCGATAACGCCGTTTACTACGGCTTCGTTGTCGGCTTTGTCGTTTACGTCTGCCTGGCAAATAAGAACCTTAACGCCGTAAAGCCTCTCGATTTCTTCCTTTGCGTCTTCGAGTTTTTTAACATTCCTCCCCGTTAAAACGAGGTTAGCGCCCTCTTTAGCGTAAGCGACGGCTATGCCGTAACCTATCGAGCCTGCCGAACCGTCTTCAAGCGGTTCGGGTCTTCCGCCGCCGGTAATTATGGCGGTTTTACCTTTTAAAAATTCCATAGAACTCTCCTTTATTTGTTAGTCGCGCGGGTTAGAACCCGTCGCGGCGCGAATCTAATCTTTTTTATCCGTCGGCTTGACGGGCAAGTTTATCCTTTCGGGGTGGGTGATTGCATTGAATAAATTTGTCGGCAAACACGGCACGTCCTTTCTTATATCTTTAAGCAAGTCTTTAACGTACTCGCGCTTGGTTTTGTGGTTGACGGGACAGGGGTTGTGGAGTATGGGCAAATCTTTTGCAAACCCGCTTATATCCCGCTCTTTAAGGTAAATCATCGGGCGGATAACGTCGATGTTCGCTCGCTCTAAGTGGGTTACGGGGGCAAAAGTCGAAAGCCTTCCTTCATACATAAGCGAAAGCATAAACGTTTCGACCAAATCGTCCGCGTGGTGACCGAGAGCCACTTTGTTGCAACCTAAGCTTACCGCCGCGCCGTTAAGCGCGCCGCGGCGCATATTCGCGCAGAGCGAGCAAGGGTTTTCTTCTTTGCGGTACTCGAACACCACTTTGCCTATTTCCGTCTTTTCGATATGATATCTGACGCCGAGTTTTTGGCAATAATCTTTTAAGGCCTCGACTTCCGCTTTATCGAAGTCAAGCCCCGTGTCTACGGTTATAGCCGTAACCTCGAACTTTTCGGGGTAAAACCTTCTCAGCGCGGCAAGCGCGGTTAAAAGGGTCAGGCTATCTTTGCCGCCCGAAAGCCCCACGGCTATATTATCGCCCGTTTTTATCATTTTATAGTCGTCTATCGCCCGGCGCAGCGGGGACAAAATTTCCTGAATAGTCATGGTATAGGCATACCTACCCTTTACTTAAATATAATTATATGATATAATTATTTGCGCCAAAAAGCAAATAACGGAGCGGATATGAGCGACATATTATTAAACTTTTTTTTAAAAATCACCGATAACGCTAAGATAATAACGCTGTTTTTATCTATGTTTCCGCTTATCGAACTGAAAGGGGCTATCCCCGTGGGGGTCGGGCTCGGGCTTAACACGGTAACGAGCGCGCTCCTTGCGTACGCGGGCTCTTCGTTAATAGTTATCCCGCTGTTTTTCTTGCTTATACCTATATTCAATTTACTTAAAAAAATAAAGTTTATAAAAAAACTCGTTGAAAAAATAGAGGGCGTTTTC
>CAKQMM010000175.1 GCA_934254755.1 uncultured Clostridia bacterium | reverse complement strand
ATGTTCGCGCCCTATCTGGGCGGCAAAAAACTCAACGCGTGCGCGCTTATTTCGCAGGGCGACGGCGACCCCGTAAAAGCCGATATAACCGCTGCTATAAACCTCGAAAACCTTTCCGCAACCGTTGTAAACGTCCGGACGGGTAACGCCGCGTTAACTTATTCGGGCGGCAAACTAGGTCTTTTTTACGGCGATTTTAAAACTTCGCTCGCCGTAGACGACGATATAATTTCGCTTTTCGGCAAATTGTCGGGCGGAAGTTTCGACGGCGTTAAGTTCGACGTGCAAAGTTTGCTCGGCGGCGCGGAAATAACCGTTTCGGACGAAGATTGCAAGGTTACTTTGCCGCTCGACTTGGGCAAAATAAAAATAACCGCCGCGCTCGAAGGCAAAATTACGGACGACGGATACGCACTTTCGCGCATTACGGCTGATATAGGCGAGGTGGGCGTAAAACTCGAAATAGGCGATAAAGAGGTAAAAACCGAAGATGCGAGCGACGCGCCCGACGCAAAAGACCTTTTGTTAAGTCTTTTAAACGAAAAGAGCGCGTTTGTAGCCGAAATAGGCGATAAAAAAATAAATTTAACCGTAGACCCTGCAGATAAGGCGATTAACGCGACTTTCGGCGATTATGCCGCCACGCTTAAAGGCGGCGTGGTTTACTTAAAGGCGGGCGAAAACAAGTTTAAAATAGATTCCGCGCCCATTATTGCGGTTATAAAAGAGAAATTGAGCGAAAGCGGCGCGTTGCCGAAACTTTCGCTGACCGATATAATAGGCGTTCTCGGTAAAATACAGACGAGTACGGCAAACGGCAAAGTCAGCGTAAACGCCGACTTTAACGGCGTAAACGCGGCGGCGGTATTTGCCGACGAAAACGGAAAGTTAAAACTTGTCGATTTAAACGCGGATATAAAAGGCGCGCTTAAAATAAACAAGACCGTCGCGGTAACGGAAATTCCCTCTGATTTGGAAGATTACGCCCCGTCGCCGCTGAACGATTGCGCCGAAGATTTGCTCCGCGCCGCAATGAATACTTTAAGCGGGGAAATCGGCTTTAAGATAAACGCGAAAGTCAAAGGCGTAACCTTAAACGGATTTGTCAAAGCGAACTTAAGCGAAAAAACCGCAACTTTGAACGTTTTCGACCTTTTCGGTGCGGATTTAAGCGTGGAAATAGCCGAAAACGCCGCGTACTTGTCTTACGGCAAAATAAACCTTAAAGTAACTTTCGACGGGGCAAAGAGCCTTGCGCAAAAGTTGCAGGCGGTATTAAGTAAAATCGTTCCGTCTTTGGGTTCGGCTTTCGGCGGCGTGAATATTAAGTCCGTAATAAACGGCGTTTTGTCGGGCGCGGCTTGCGAAAAAACTCAGAACGGCTATATAGTTTCGTGTGGTTTCGGCGCGGGCGAAAAACGCGTTAATATCACCGTAAAAACCGCCGATAACGCGATTAGCGGCGTATCGGTCGAAGTCGGCGATACCGCAATAGAACTTAATTCGGACAAAAACGCGGAGGTAGCCGCGCCGAACAAAGAAAACGCCTGCGATCCTGCCGCGTTTATCGGAAAAATAGCGGATATGGCGGAGAAATTTTATTCCGCCAAGGCTTACGAAATATCTTTAAGCGGCGCGCAGATAACTTACGGCGATACGATAGCCGAATTAAACGGTAATATTTTAATCGGTCGTAAAGACGGCGGCGCGGATATTAAAGCGAACGTGCAGGCGAAAGTGAACGGCGCGAACCTTATAAACGCCGAAATAATAGCGGCGAACGATAAAATTTATTGTAACGTAAACGGTTATTCGTTCGCGTTTGCGGTCGGCAAAGAGCAGGATTTATCCAAGTTTGAGAATATCTCGCTCGTTAAAAAAATACTTTCGTTTATAGACGAATTGCGCAAAACCGATTATGCAAGTATAAATTACGGCGAAATAATCAAGTCGCTTAATTGCGACGAAAGCGGTCTGAGTATAAGCGCGGACTTGTCGGCGTTTAAACTCGGCGGCGGCGTAAACGCCGAAATAGGCGTAACCGAAAACGGCGTCGAATTAAAGGTTAAAGGCGTTACGGCGGGCGAACTGTCCGTAAGTGCGGATTTGACCGCGAAAACCGCAGATAACGCGAATATCGACGTTCCCGAAAATTATACTACTAAACTTACGGTTAAGTTGGACGAGGAAAGCAACCTTTACGCGGAACTCGATTTTATAAGCCGAATTTATAAATTCCAACTTGAAAATTCGCCCGAGTGCGGCGAGAAAAAGTCGCTTTTCGCCGAGTATCGCGGCGGCAAACTGCGCGTTAAGTGCGGCGAGGTCTACGCCGAGTGCGACGTGGACGAAATGAAAAAGATAATCGCCGAGTTAAAGAACCTGGCTCACCCCGAGGGGCGGTCCGCCAAAGCGCAAAGCGGCGATCTGAGCGGAATTATAAACGATATTCTTTCTTCGGTTGAGTTAAACGGCGGCGAAATTTGCGCAAGCGTTCCCGATATTATAGGCTTGTTCGACTTAGGCGTTAAAATCACGGTGAAATCCGATTACGCCACCTCGGCGAGCGTTTCCGTCAGTCGCCTTGAAAAAGAGTTGACCGTTACGCTCGGCGGCGACCACGCGTTTTGCGAGTACGACGGCAAAAACGCCGTAGATATTGCCGCGGTGTTCGGCGATTATTTCGGCGCGCTCAAAAACCTCGTTACGGTCGGCGAAAACGGCGTTAAAGGCTGGACTTTCGCCGTGGGCGAAAGTGCGTTTACCGTAAACGGTACTACTTATAAAATAGGCGCGTTTACCGCGGGGCTCGAAATATCGCCCGAAAAAATCCGTTTTTATACCGACGGAATATCGGTAAACGATAAAAAGCCTTTTACGATAGATATTTTGTACGACAAGAAAGACGGCAAACTTTATATTACGTATAACGATAAGACCGTTGAAAAGTCGGAATTGTGCGTTGCCGTCTCTCAAACGGCGTTAAAAGGCTTTATAAATACTTTGCCGCAACTTTTACAGACCGTTCCGCAACTTGCCGACGCGATAGCGGGTAAAATCAAACTCGGCGATATAGTCAACCTTGCCACGCTTTTAAAAACCGTGGAATATCAAAGCGGCGGCAATCTCGTGGTCGCGATAAACGGCGGCGCGCTCGTCAACGGTTTGGGCGATTTGCACTTTGAGTTCAGCGTTAAGGGCGGTAAAGTTTCCGCCGCCGTAAACGGCAACGGGCAAACGAGCATGTCCGTAAGCGCGACGGTCGCCGTAAACGGCGGCGTTACCGAAGTCGGCAACTTAAAGGAGTACGATACCGCTAAAACGCATATCAACCTCGACAGTTTTCAATCGCTGTTAAAGTCGTTTATACAAACCGCCAAACGCACGAGTTTCCATATAAGCGGCAACGTTCCCGTAAAACTCAACGTTATCGGTATAAATTTAACGGTCAACGTTCGTATGGACGTGCAAGTCGCGGTTGAAAAAGTTGACGGTAAAAACGTGGTCTATATCGCCGCGGAGATGGAAAGAACGTGGGGCAGCGTTGAAGGAATCGCTTTCAGGGATAATAGCGGCAGCAGGGGGTATATCTATTATAACGGTTCGACCGATACGATAACCACGAGGAGAGATTCCAAGGGCAGTAAG
>CAKQMM010000174.1 GCA_934254755.1 uncultured Clostridia bacterium | reverse complement strand
GGCTTTTGACGATAAACCCCATAAAAATTAAAATAACCACCGCATCATTTAATAAAATTTACGACGGCGAGCCTGTTAAGGCGGAAAATTACATAATATCCGACGGCGAGCTTTTAGAGGGCGACGAAATCGTCGCGAGCGAGTATAGCGAATTAACGGCTATCGGCGAAACGGAAAACAAAGTTACGCTGTCCGTTAAAGACGCGCTCGGTGAAGACGTAGGCAAAAACTACGAGTTCGAGTTCGATTACGGTAAACTTGAAATTACGCCTATCCCGCTCGTGATAGAAAGCGCTTCCGACGAAAAGGAGTTTGACGGCACGCCGCTCACGAATAATTATTACGCGCACGTAAACCCCGAAGCGTTGCTCGAAGGTCACACCCTTCAAAGCGTTGTGGTAAACGGCAGCCAGACGGCTATCGGCGGTGGCGAGCACAATAACACCCTTGATTTTAAAGTGGTCGATAAGGACGGGAACGACGTTACCGACTTATATACCATCGACGCCGAAAGACTCGGCACTCTTATCGTTACCAAAATAAAAATAACCGTGCGCTTGAATTACGCAAGGCAAACGTACGACGGAACCGAGCATAAAAGCAGTGAGGCGGGTTACAGCGTAAGCGAGGTCGATAAAGCCAAAATGTTAAAAACCGTTCTCGACGACGGGACGGAAATAACCGACGAGCTTCAAATAGATACGGATAGTTATATCCCCGCAAGCGGAACGGAAATCGGCAACTATAACGGTAAGTACAGTAGCTGGAAAGTTTTACGGGGCGGCGTTGACGCAAGTTCGTGGTACGAACTCGAATTCGAGGGCGGACTTAAAATAATGAAAAGACCCATTCGGGTCGAACTTGAAAGTTACACCAAAGCTTACGACGGCGAGCCGCTATACGGCGGCGTTAAAACGGACGCAAGCGGCAAAAAAATATGCCATAACTTGCTTGACGGGCATACGCTTGAATACGTTGCCCTTAAAGACGCGGTGCTTATCGCCGTGGGCAGTCAGTATTATACGGTAGTAACTACGCCTACCGACAAAGAAGAGAATCAGTCGTTTATAGTAAAAGACGAAAACGGAAACGACGTGTCTGAGTATTACGTGATGCTGCCCCCCGAAAAAGAAGGTCTGCTTACCGTAACCGCTTCCGAAACGCAGCAAACTTATAAGATTTTAGAGTTTACGTCAAACGCGGCGGACGGGCGCGTGCTTTTAAAGCAGAGCGACTATGCGAATAACGTGCGCGGCGTAACGTGGAACGACGCAAATCTTTTGAGTTTTACCTACAACGGCAAAACGTACGAAAAACAGGAACTTAGCGAGCTTGAATTGAGCCTTGCGCTTGCAAGGATGAACGGCGGTTTGCTAAGAAACGGCAAAGTCAAGCTTGAAAACGCGGCGTACGGGGTGGTTTACCCTTACTATTTAAGCGAACTTACAAGCGGAATAGTGAATCCGTATACGTTTAATTACGTAAACTTCGACTATTTCAGCGGAACAAAAAAGAATTATACGCAAGAGCTTGCCGCTATCGAAGCCGCTTACCGTAGTTTTGCGTACGAAAGCTATCTGTACGTAAACGACGCGACCCATACCGCGCTTGAAAAAGTTATAAAAACAAAGCGTTTCGCAACTCACGTAAACGGCGGCAGTTACGTAAAAAACGATATAGACAGGGTTGTTGCGTACCTTAAAAACGCAATAACTTATAACTTAAATTCACCCGATTTAGCAAAACTTGACGCGGACGAAAACTTAACCGTAACCTTGCTTTGCGGGGATAAGAAATTAGAGGGCGTTTGCAGACACTACGCAACCGCGGGCGTTATGCTTTTCCGCGCGCTCGGATATCCCGCAAGATACGCAACGGGCTTTGCGGCGGACGTTAAAACGGCGAACACGCCCGTAGAAGTTACTACCGACGAAGCCCACGCATGGGTTGAAATTTATATCGACGGTTTCGGTTGGATCCCTCTTGACGTGACGGGCGGCAACGCTCAAGAATTGCCGCAGGACGACGCTGAGGTAAACGTAAGGCTTAAAAACGAGTACGTAAGCTACGACGGAAGCGAACATAGTTACGAAGATAAGTATACGCTATCAAGCGACGGGTACTATCATTATGACGGCAAAAACGCCGATTGTTTAGTCGGGTTTAATAAACTTGCAAGTAAAGGGTACACCTACAAAATTAAATTCAGTGCAAAAGCAATAACGCAAGGTAAAACGATAGTCGAAGTCGAAGATTTTAAACTATTCAACGAAAACGGCGAAGAAGTTGAGCCTAAAACCAAAAAGCTCGGACACGGCGAATTTCAGGTTTACAAATATACGCTTAGCGTTACGACCGAAACGGAAACGAAAGTTTACGACGGCACCCCTCTTAAATCGAGCAAGCCGGCTACTTGTGAAATAACTTCGCATTACGACGACGAATATCGTAACCACAATATAAGCGCAACCGTCGATAACGAAATTACGAGCGCGGGCAAAAGGGTAAACTCGGCTGTAATTAAAATTACCGATGAAACGGGCAATGACGTAACCGACCTTTATAGAATTAACGCTCGATACGACGACCTTATCGTCGATCAATTAGAAATAACTATACAAGCCGGCAGTAAAAACCTTACTTATGAAGAATGGATAAAACAGGGCGGCGGAAAGGTGACGTGCGAACAATATATCGTAATTAAAGGAGCGGATATACTTGAAAACCTCGGACACACTATAATCGCTTGTATGTTTAAAGAAACAAGCTTTGTGGATGAAGAGGGCACTTCTGCCGAAAACATTATAGAATCAACGTCGGTCGTTATTAGAGATGAGTTCGGAAACGATGTGACAGACAACTATAAAATCAATCGCGAAAACGGCGAACTTTCTATCGGGTTCGGCGAGTAACGCCGAATAACTATCGCTTAAAAAATAAAGCAAAAAGCGGAGAATACTATGTTATACCAACAGTATAAAAGCAAAATTGAAAAGATATCGCGCGTGCTTAAAAAGATTTTTAAATATCGCGTGCCTATTATAATCGCGTTATCGTTGATAACCGCGTCTGTTTCGGTTATGCTATCGCTGCGCGGCGTAGTCGTCGCGGGCGAAATGTCTGTCAGCGAGGTTGAGTACGGCGAAAACTTCGATTATACCGCTTCCGCGCTTTTGAGCAAAAACGTCAGCTACGAGTATAGAGAGGTTGACGGGGAATGGAGCGAAGTTAAACCTACAAAAGCCGGCGAGTATGAGGTGCGCGCCGTTTCTAAGCGCACTTTCGGCGCAAAAAGTTACGGCGACGCAATTAGGTTCAAAATAAAAGCAAAACCGTTGACGGTAAAGCCGCTTGCCGAAACCATTCCGTACGGCGACGAGCCTGTACTTGTCGGAGACGTCGCTTACAAAGACGAAATTATTTGCGACGAGTTTACATATAGCGATATGTACGCTATGCAAACGGAAGTAACCCCCGTTTTAGACGCTGTTAAAATCATAAACGCTAAAGGTGAAGACGTAACCGATTGTTACGATATAAAAACCGAGGGTGCGGAAATAACCTATTCTAAACGCCCCATCACGATAATTGCGGGTTCGCTTTCGCGCGAATACGACGGTTCGCCCCTTACTTGTAGCGAATACACCGTCGAGGGA
>CAKQMM010000173.1 GCA_934254755.1 uncultured Clostridia bacterium | reverse complement strand
AGTATGTGTGTCCTACCGAACCCCGCCCGTGTTTAGCACCCGCGTTCGTTTCCACGAGATATTTCGCTTACGCTCAAGGTGACAGGCTTTATAGCACCCAACCCATAGCGCCCGCATTTAACCGCCGCCCGCCTTAAAATACGAGTTTAATAAACAAGTTGATAAGCACGCCTATGCCGCAACTATACAGGTAAAGCACGGCAAGAAGTATAAGGTTGGTTTTTATTTTTTGGCGGTTTTTTAAAATTATAGCTAAGCCTATCCCTGCATTGACGGCAAGCCCCGCAAACAAGCTTCCGAAGCCTATCCCGCCGACGACGTAAAGTTGAGTTATTAGAATTGACGACGCGCAGTTCGGTATAAGCCCCACGAGCGCGCACAGGAACGGCTCGATATACTTTTGCTTGCCGATAAACGCTATGAGCGCGTCCTCGCCCACGAAGCCTAAAATTATGCCGAAAACAAAGTTTACGCCGAAAATAAAGCCGAGCGTTTTAAGCGAGTGGATTAGCGGATATTTAAAATAGGCTTCCCACTTGGTTTTGTACTCGGTGTTTTCGTACTGCCGCGCGTCCGGCTCCACCTTGACCGCGCCGCGGAACTTAATAACCGCGCGCTTTTTAAAACAGGCGTTCACCGCATAACCTAAAATCACGGCGAACAAAAACTTACACCCTAAAAGAGCCGCTAAATCGACGAACTTTCCACTCGTCAATAGCACGGTGAAAGCCTCGTCGCTCGTCGCGACGAATACGGCAAGAAGCGTGCCCGCTTTAATAAGGTCTTTATCGTAAAGCTTTGCCGCCATAACCGAAAAGCCGCACTGCGGAAACATCCCCGCAAGGCTCCCTAAAAGAGGCGCCGTTTTACCGCTTAAAAATTTACCGTTTCTTAAAAACGCCGCCCGCCGCTCTAAAAGCCCTATAATTATATAGGTGAGCATCAAAAACGGGAACACGAGCGCGCTATCTTTAAGAGCGTCCAAAAATATATCTAAAAAAACGTGCCAGGTCATTTTACTATTTCATACCCCGCTTCGATTATAAGTTTTTCGGCAGCGGCAATATCCAGATTTTCAAAACTTGCCGTGCCCGAACCTAAATCGACTTTTATTTTTTTTGCTCCGCCCTCTTTAAGCGCGGACTCCACCCGTTTAACGCAATGTTTACACTGCATACCTTTGATATTTACTTGCATATAAAACTCCTTTTTTAGTTTAGTGGATAGTGGTTAGCGCATTGATAACAGAATAAAAGTATACTCGTTTATTTGCTTTTTGCAAGCCTTAATGCGTTCGATACGACGAACAGGCTCGATAAACTCATCGCCGCGGACGCTATCATCGGGTTAAGCGAGAAGCCGAGCGCGGAGAACACCCCCGCCGCAACGGGTATCATTATAACGTTATAGAAGAACGCCCAAAACAAGTTTTCTTTTATAATTCTAAGCGCGCGCTTGCCCGTTTTTATCGTTTTTAATACGGAAGAAACGTCGTCTTTTAAAAGCACCACGCTTGCGGAACTTACCGCTATATCAGTGCCGCCCGCAACGGCTATCCCTACGTCCGCAACGGTAAGCGCGGGGCTGTCGTTCACGCCGTCGCCGACGAAAGCGACCATTCCCGATTTTTTAAGCTCTTCTACTATACCCGCCTTTTTATCGGGCATAACCCCGCCGTAGAACTCCTCCGCGCCGACGGTTTTTGCGACCGCGCGGGTAACGCACTCGTTGTCGCCCGATATAATAACGCTTTTAACGCCTAATTTTTTAAGCCCGTCAATCGTTTTAGCGGCGTTATCTCTAACCTCGTCCGCAACCGATATAAACCCGATTATAGTTTGATTTTTGGCTACGTACAAAACGGTTTTACCCGAACCTTCTTCGCTTAAAGCCGCTTCTTTAACGCTTGCGGCAAACTCAAACGCTTCGACGAATTTAAAGTTGCCGACGTAATACTCGTCGCCCGAAATCGCGCCGTAAACGCCGCGACCTTGCACGGAATTAAAGCCCGTAACCTCGCCGTCCGCGGGGCTGACGTATTCCGCGATAGCCGCCGCCACGGGGTGCGACGATAAACTTTCTATCTTAGCCGCCGCCTTTAAGTCGGTTTCGCTAAGCCCGTAAACGCTCGCAACTTTTATGTTCCCTTTCGTGATAGTGCCCGTTTTATCGAACGCGACGGTATTTATCCGCCCGACGTTTTCAAGCGTTTCGGCGTTTTTAATAAGCACGCCGTTTTTCGCGTACATTCCCATCGCAACCGTTACGGCGACGGGGGTTGCAAGCCCCAGCGCGCACGGGCAGGAAACGACGAGTACCGATATCGCCTTTTCAAAGCAAAACTCGAAAGGTCTGCCGATTATAAGCCACACTATAAGCGTTATTATCGAAACGGTTATGACCGACGGAACGAAAATCGCGCTTATTTTATCCGCCACGCGCGATATAGGCGCTTTGGTGAGTTCGGCGTTTTCGACAAGGTCTATTATCTCCGAAAAAACGGTGTCCTTTCCGACGGCGGTAACCGTCGCTTCGACGTAGCCGCTTAAAAGCGTCGTCGCCGTCGAACACTTATCGCCGACGGCTTTTGAAACGGGCATGCTTTCGCCCGTAAGCGCGCTCTCGTTCGCTTCGCCCGCGCCCGAAACGACGGTGCAGTCCGCCGCAAACCCCTCGCCCGCTTTAACGGCGAGCACGTCGCCCGTTTTTAAGTCTTTAATCTGAATTTCTTTTATCTCGCCGTTTAAGACGATATTCGCGGTTTTAGGAATGAGTTTTTTAAGAGCGGTAACCGCACTTTCGGTACGAGATTTAGCCTTTTCTTCCAAAAACTTGCCTAAACTTACGAGCGCAAGAATCATCGCGGCGGAGTCGAAGTAAAGGTTATGCATATAACTCATAACGCTTTCCGCGTCTCCCGCATTGCGTTTTATGATTATCATTATAAACGCGTATATACCGTATATGAACGACGCAAGCGACCCCATCGACACCAGCGTGTCCATATTGAGCGACCGCTTTATTATCGACTTAAACCCGCCGACGAAGAACTTATAGTTTATCCCCATAACGGCAAGGGTTAAAACGATTTGCACGCTTGCGTATAAAACAGCGTTTTTCGCGCCGTGCAAAAAGTGCGGGTAGGGCATCCAACTAACCATCATACCCATCGAAACGTACATTAAAACCGCCGACAGCACTATAGAAATAATGAGTTTTATAAGCGATGCGCTTCCTTTCGGCGCCGCGTCTTCTTCGCCGTCCGCAAGCGCTTTTGCTTTATAACCCGCTTTTTTTACTTCGGCCATGACCGCGACGGCGTCAAAACCTTCGCCTTCCGCAACCAACAGTTTGTCTATTAAATTAACCGTAGCGGAAGTTACGCCGTTTACCCGTTTAGCCGCCCTTTCAACCGCCGCCGAGCACGCCGAGCAGTGCATTCCGTCCACTCTGAATTTTACTTTCATAATTATAGTTTGTCCTTTTCAAAACAAAAGCGCGCGTATATAATTACGCGCGCCGTTTAATCATACCGCCGTTTCATTTGCGGGTTTAACGTTATTATCGGCTTGTTTATCGACTTCGTCAAAGAATCTGACGCGCGCCGCCTGATGATAGGGGTATACCCACAAAACGCCTATGCCTAAGCACAAAGAGCCAAGCACGTACCACCCTAAGAA
>CAKQMM010000172.1 GCA_934254755.1 uncultured Clostridia bacterium | reverse complement strand
ATGCCCGAACTTGCGCTTCACGCAGGCGCGAAAGTCGTCGGCACCGGAAGAAGCGACTATCCTAACCAGATTAACAACGTGCTTGCGTTCCCCGGTATTTTCCGCGGCGCGCTCGACGTAAAAGCACGCCAGATAACCGAAGACATGAAGGTCGCCGCAGTTTACGCGATAGCGGGGCTTGTTTCCGACGAAGAATTGTCGCCCGAATACATTTTGCCGCTTGCGTTCGATAAGCGCATCGTTCCCGCCGTTTCAAAAGCGGTTGCGGAAGCCGCTATTAAAGACGGCGTTGCAAGAATTAAATAATTCGTTAAACATTAAAAAACGCGCTTTTCAGCGCGTTTTTTTAATTTAGTGGTTCGTAGGGGCGAGCACCGCTCGCCCGCTCGTATTCAACCCCGCTTTCGTTTCCACGAGATATTTCGCTTCGTTCAAGGTGACAGGCTTTACTGCACTGTCATTCTGAGTGTAGCGGCAGCAAAACGAAGAATCTTGCGGAAGCGGCAGCCGTCGGCTGCTTTTTGTAAACTGCCCTTGCCCTCACGCCAAAGGGGGGAAGACGGCGCATTTTGCGACGGCAGGGGGGATTGGCTGGTTATATGCAGATATTATCCGCACAAAAAGCGGCGGGAGCAAGCCCCCGCCCTACTTTAAGTTTACGTGTTTTATAAAGTCTGCCCGCATTTAATCGCCTTCGTTTCCACGAGATATTTCGCTAACGCTCAATATGACACTACTCTCGTCATGTTGGCGCAGCGAGTTAAAAGCTTTGCTTGCAAGAAGCTTTTAACGACAGCAAGTATAAGGCAATTGCATTTGTTTCAACAAATGCGAAAAACGACAGTTTTACGCGCTAGCGTTAATCGCCGAATAGCGGAGCGTAAGCGCAGTCGAAACATCCAGCCGTTAGGCGCATTTTATATAATATGCGGCGTGCCGCCTTAGCCGAGCGGGGACCGAACCGCATTAAGTTTAAGCGGCACAAAATTTGCAAAATCGGCGTTAAACTCGCTTGCAATACGGTCAAGTATTGCTGCGTTCGTTTGCCTTGATTTTCCTAAATTTATCGACGCTAAAATGCGAAGCACCTTAAACCGTATTTTTTAGGTGGTTTTAGCAAAGGTTTGCGCAGATGTATAACAATACTTCAAGCAAAGATTTGCCGAAACGGGCAAAAAAGACGGCTTTAAGGCTTGATGGGGTTCGAGTCTTCGCTCATCGCTCAGGGTGACGGGATAATCGTGACGAGGAGGAGCATTTAGTTATGAGTTAGCGGGTTTGGGAATTAGCGCCGTTTTAGGCAAGGCAGTTGCCCGACGCCGTACTTTTTGTACTGCAAGCGGCAACTAACGCCGCATAAGGCGGCAATAAACCCAAACCCGCAACGACATAACTAATTGTGACGACAATACAAGTCGTTGAATTCGATAAATTTTTGCTTGTTTATGGATTTCAACTGTTCGCCCGTCACGCGGAAAGCCCAGTTTTTTTGGCTTACGCCGGGGGTGTTCATTCGCGTGTCCGCGCCGTATAACAAAAGGTCTTGCACGGGCAAAACGACTAAGCCCGCATGGCTTGCGAACATTCCGCGCAAAACGCTGTCGTAGCAGGCGTTCCAGTCGGGGGAGGCGTACCCGAAGTATTTAAGCATGCGCCGCCTATCCCCGTCGCCCATCTCCCACACGTAACCGAGGAGAGTGTTGTTATCGTGCGTGCCGGTGTATGCGACGCAGTTGTTTTTATAGTTGAAAGGAAGGTGCGGGCTGTTTTTATCGTCCGAAAAAGCAAACTGCAATACTCTCATTCCGGGGAAGCCGCTTTTTTCGACGAGTTTAACCACTTCTTCGGTGATGACGCCTAAATCTTCGGCTATAATAAGGTTATCTTTCGCGACCTTTTTAATTTCGTTTATAAACTTTATGCCCGCGCCCTTGACCCATTTGCCGTTTTTGGCGGTTTCGTCTTTTTCGGGCACGGCAAAATAACTTTCAAACGCGCGGAAGTGGTCTATCCTTATTCCGTCGAATAAATCGCACATAAAACTTATTCTGCGCTTCCACCACTTGTAGCCGTCTTTTTCCATTTTCGTCCAATCGTACAAGGGGTTGCCCCACTTTTGCCCGTCTTCGCTGAAATAATCGGGCGGCACTCCCGCAACCAAATCGGGCTTATAATTTTCGCCCAGCAAAAAGTTTTCGGGCGCGGAATACACGTCAACGCTGTCAAGGTCAACGTACATCGGGACGTCGCCTATTATCTTCACGCCTTTTTTGTTTGCATACGCTTTAATATCTTCCCACTCGATAAAAAATTCGTATTCGATAAACCGCCATGCGTCGGCGGTTTTTTCGTCGTAACTATTTTTTGTCCACTCGTAAAACGGCTTATAATCGTTCGCTTCTTTTAACGCCATAAACTTGGCAAACTCGTCTATTTCCGGGTATTTTTTTAAAAACGCGGCTAATTTTTGCCTGTCTTTAAACCGTTCCGCCGCCTTTTTAAGCAGTGGCACGCGCTCTTTTTTAAGCCGCTCGAACTCGCATAAGTAGGGCGACTTCTGCCGCGCCGTTTCACGCTCCTCTTTCGTTATAAGCCCCTTATTATATAGGGTGTTAAGGTCTATAAAATTCGGGTTTAACGAAAACGCCCCGAACGACTTATATGGGGAATTGCAATCGTCGGGCAAACAAAAGGGGAGAACCTGCCAATAACTAAAACCCATTTCGGATATAAGGTCGATAAATTTCTTCGCTTCAACGCCGAACGCGCCCGACGAATATTCGCCCGGTAGCGTAGAAACGTGCATTAAAACCCCGCTCGCTCTTTTCATTTTTAATTTATGTACTCCTTACAATTTAATGTAGGGAAAACACTCTTTATCACTAATTATTTTTGCGGGCATAAATCGGTTTTTGCTGTGTTAAACACCGCTCATAGTACGGCAAGTACAATTTCGGGTGTTTGCCTTGCAAAAACCGTACCGCAAGCGGCGATTTCTTTACCGCAAAAATGCTCAACCCTAAAAGAGCGCATTTTTAGATGATTTTTCGCAAGCGCGAGGCAGCTGTACTTAGCCGAGTTGGGTTTGAACCGCATTAAGTTTAAGCGGCGCAAAATTTGTTAAATCGGCGTTAAACTCGCTTGCAATACGGGTGTAATGCTGCGTTCGTTTGCCTTGATTTATCTAAATTTATCGCCGCTTAAATGCTTTGCACCTTAAAGCCGTATTTTTTAGGCGGTTTTAGCGAAGATTTGCGCAGACGTATACAAATACTTCAAGCAAAGATTTGCCGAAACAGGCAAAAAAGACGGCTTTAAGGCTTGACAAGGCTCAAACCCTACTCGGCTCTGCAAACGAGCGGTTGCGGAAAAGGGCTAAAAAGTCGCCTTTTAGGTAGTTAGTGATAAGGAATGTTTTCCCTATCAATATTTTTATAAAATTTTTAACTTTCAGCTAAGCCGTTGACGTTTTTATTATTTTACCGCAACGTTCGTCCCCTTTTTGCCGCATAAAACGCTAAAAACGCGGCGCATTCGCATGCCTCCGCGTTTTTGTATACGTTAAAGTTTATTCAAATAAGTACTCGGCCGAACTAAAGCTTTTTTTCAAGCAAAACGAGGTCTATCCCCTTTATGCCGTTAAAGTCGCACGGGACGACGGCAATTTCGCTGAATCCGAGTTTTTTATAAAAAGCGCGCGCGGCTACGTTTTTGG
>CAKQMM010000171.1 GCA_934254755.1 uncultured Clostridia bacterium | reverse complement strand
GTATTGACCGACGTAAACAATTTTGCCGAGGGCGCGTTAGCCGGCGCCCCGAGCTTAGAAGAGGTTACGATAAGCGGAAGATACGATATAAATGTTGCCCGCCTGTTCGAGGGGGCAACGGGGCTTAAAAAACTCACCCTTCCTAACTTTGGCACCGTGTCGGGTTGGTTCGGAGATGAAACGCCTTGCAATCTCGAATCCGTCCGCGTGACGGAGCAAACCAACGTTCCCGCCAACGCCTTCCGGAACGCAAAGCGTTTGAGGACGATTGACTTCGATAAAGACTTATTAAGCATCGATCAATCTGCGTTTCACGGTTGTATTCACCTTGAAAAGTTCCGTCTCCCGAAAACAATGCCCGATATCGGCGCGAATGCTTTCGATTTATGTTTTAAGCTTTACGAAGTGTTTGACGAAAGCGGAACTATAAAGAAAGGGCAGGACGGTTACGGCAGAATTGCGCAGTATGCGGTTAAAGTTTACTCCGACGAAAAAGACGCGCCCGAAAAAAAGATTATCGACGGATATAAGCTTATTTTCGACGAAGATTTAAACGACAAGAACGGCGCATGGTTATACGCCGACTATAACGGCACGGATACAGACCTCACTTTTCCCTCTACGATAGTAAACGAAAAAGGCGACACGATAGACGAATTCCGCATTGCAGACTATTTGTTCTGGCAAGAAGCGGAGATTACTTCCGTTGCGTTCGGAAAAGTAAATTATTTCGGCAAATGCGCGTTTTTTGCTTGCGAAGCGGTTAAGACCGTGACGGTTGCGGAAGATAGTACGTTTACCGAAATATCCGCGCAGACCTTCACGTCGTGCAAAAACCTCGGCGCGATATATATGCCGTCGGTTACGACGATCGGCAACGAAGCGTTTGACGGTTGCGCGCGCTTAGAATCGGTTGCGTTCAGCCTTGGCAATGAGGTAGGTAAAGATGCGTTCAAGGGTTGCGTGCGCTTGCACGAAGTTAAAAACAAAGGTTCGCTCAATATAAAGAAAGGCGACGCGGGCAACGGCTCGATAGCGTTATACGCAATCGGCGTTTACGATAATTTAAGCGACGGGTTAAAGGTTGAAACCGAAGGCGGCGTTACCTATAAAAACAGCGGTGAGTACCGCGACAGAGTCTGGTACGCAACCGGTTATAGCGGCGAGAGCGGAACGGCAAACGTAAACTATGCCTCCGCAAAGGTAATTAAAATCGCGCCGTACGCTTTTGAAGGGCTTGAAACGTTAAAAACCGTAACTGCGGACAGTAAATTGAACGAAATAGGCGAAAATGCGTTTTACGGTTGCTCGGGGCTTGAAAAGATAGACTTGTCGTCGTCAAGCAGCTTAGAGGAGATTCAAGCGGGCGTATTTGAGGACTGCGCGGCGTTAAAAACTTTTGCCGCCCCGTCTGAAACGACTATAGCCGATAACGCGCTTAAAGGTTGCGTTGCCGTCGAAGATTTGACTATTCCTTCCGTTAAAGAAAGCGATGCAAGCTTTTATAACGTAAAAACCGGTCTTGCTAAAATATTCGGCGTAGATAACAATAACGGGCTTCCCGCGCTTAAGACCATAACTTTAACTAATTGTTATAGCTTGCCTAACCATGCGTTCCGTGAGTTATCGGTTCAAACGGTAACTCTTCCGAACAAATTAACGTCTATCGGAAATTACGCGTTCTACAATTCTCAAAAATTAGAGAGCGTTAATATTCCCGACGGTGTGAACTATATAGGCGAATCGGCGTTCGCTCAATGCGCTTCGCTTAAATCTATAAAATTGCCGAAAAATCTTACGACGGTAAGCGATTATGCGTTTGATAGTTGCTACTCGCTCGAATCGGTAACTTTCCCCGTAAACCTTACTGAAATCGGAAAGTATGCGTTTTCCGGCACATCGATAAAATCGCTTCCGATAAGCAACACGAGCGTATACGCTATTGCCGAAGGAGCGTTTAACGGTTGCGGCGCGCTTGAAGAGGCAAACTTCCCCCAAACTTTACGGTCTATCGGAGATTATGCTTTTAAAAACACCGCGCTCAAATCGCTTAACCTCAAAAGCACGCGCGTTGCTACGATCGGCAAAGAAGCTTTTTATAATTGCAACTCGCTTGAAACGGCAAGCTTCCCCTCGAATCTTAATTCGATAGGAGATTCTTCATTTACTAATACCGCGCTTAAAGAGCTTTTGCTTATCGGCACGAAGGTTTCAACTATCGGGAGAGCAGCTTTTGACGGGGTTACGACTCTTACGAAAGCAACCTTCCCTAAGACTTTAAGTTCGATAGGTCAAGACGCGTTTTACGGCTGTACGTCTTTATTGCAAGTAAACGACTTATCGGGTAGATTGAAGAAAGGTATGCGGGATAACGGTTTGGCGGCTTACTACGCGATTTGCGTTTATAACAACTCAAATTCTAACCTCACTTACGCTACGAGCGGCAACTTTAAGTTTGCTAAAGGCGACGGCGACGACTGGTACTTGTACGACTGTGCCGCAAGCTACGGCGATGAAGTTATTCTCCCCGAAAGCTTTATTTCGGGCTCGCTGACCGTTAAGGCGTACCGCATACACAAAAACGCTTTTAAAAACTACATGAGCTCTATCGTTATAAGAGAGGGCGTTCAGTCGATCGACGGCGAGGCGTTCAGCAACAACAGCGTTCCCTCCACGGTTTATTACGAAGGGACGCAAAGCAAATGGAACAATCTGAAAAAGCCGCCCGTCTTAATTTCAAGAAACGTTTACTTCTACGATAAATGCGCGCATGAAATCGGGCAGTGGAAGTTCGTGAACGGCAGACCCGCCTCCGGTCCGTTTGACATCGATTCTACGAACGGCAAGCAAGTCGTCACCGTTAATCCGGATTGTACCACTCCGGGGCAGGCTTACTATAGATGCAACACTTGCGGAAAGCGTGGCGACGTGTCCACTCTTTATCCGCTCGGTCATAACCTTACCCATTATCCCGCAAAAGCGGCGACGGAGTACGAATACGCAACTATCGAGTACTGGTACTGCGAAAGATGCAAAAAGTACTTTAAAGACAGATACGGAAAAGAAGAAATCGACAAAAGAGAAATTTACATTAAAAAATAATCGGTGAAAAATGCTTAAATATCAAGAGATTATCGACGGTTTGACAATCGAACAAAAATTAGCGATTTTAGCGGACGCGTCGCAACTGAATAAAACGTATTTTACGGCTAAAACGCCCTATTTAAGCGTGTGCGACTTTAAAGAAACGGCTAATTCAGCAGGGCTTCCCGATTTTAACGCGTTGCTTTTATCGTGGGACGAAAACTTCGTTTCCGCGTACTCGCAAAAGTTTGCGGAAGAAATGAAAAAAGAGGGTAAAAACCTTGCCGTATTGCCGAGCGCGTGCGTAAAAAATTCGCCGTACTCGAAAAACGGCACCGAAGACCCCGTGCTTTTGGTAAAAACTCTCCTTTCGGCGCGCAAAGCGTTGCGTGGAAACGGGGTGGGCGGCGCGTTCGCCTTCGACGGGCTTAAAAAAGAGGATCTGCTTTTTGCCGATAAAAAACCTGATGAAAGCGCCCTTAACAACTACTATTATAAAGCGATAAACGTTTTAACCCGTATGCCTAACGCGGCAATCGCCGTGAAGCGGACGGACGATTTAACCGAGGCTTATAAAAAGACGGATAAGGCGGCGGAAATTAACACCGCGGCGGAAAAGCGCAGCGATTTATATTACGTAGGGG
>CAKQMM010000170.1 GCA_934254755.1 uncultured Clostridia bacterium | reverse complement strand
CCCTGCGTTTTTGATTTTTTGACGAGCGGGTTAAATTCTTTGGTGAAAGTATAATCGTTGCCGCTGTAATTCTGCATCGGACGAAGAACGTTTCGTATCTCGTAATCGTTAAACAGATTTTCCATTTCGCCGATATGATCTGCGTCGCTGTGGGTTGCGATAAGATAGTGGAAAGTTTTTATATTGAGTTTATCGATATACGGTTTTAATTTTTTCTTATACGAACCTGCGTCGCCGCAATCTATTATTACGTTAATTCCGTCGGGAAGCTGAATTATTATCGAATCGCCCTGCCCGACGTCAACCATGTGAATTTTAAGCTCGTTAAGTTCTTTTACGGTTATATCGCTGTCGTAACGCGTTATTTTGCTGTTCGCTTCGATAGGGTCTTCGCCGTAAATGATTTTATTTACGAAGGCTTTAACCGTCGGCACGAACACGTATAAAAGCACGAGCGTTATCAAAATGAGAACGACCGCTAAAATTATATACTTAAAATACGGGCGTTTAGCCGCCTTTTTAACTTGCTTTTTAACGGCTTTGTTTACTTTGTTTTGCGCTACCTTACTGCTTTTTTTGTTCGAGTTTTTATTTGAATTCGTCTTTTTATCAGCCATTATTCAACCCTTATTACCGCCGCTTTTAAGTATAACGCCTCGTCTGACGTTATTAAGTTTGCGTGGTCCTTACTTTGATATCTTAGCTCTACAAGCCTTGCTTTAACTCCGCTTTCGATAACGCTTCGCTTTAGCATATCCATAAACAAATTGACGGTTAAATGTTGCGAACAACTGCAAGTTATCAAATACCCGCCCTTTTCAACGAGTTTTAGCCCTAAAATGTTTATGTCTTTATATCCTTTAACGGCGTCTTTAACCGTGTCTGCGCTTTTCGTAAACGCCGGCGGGTCAAGAATGACGACGCCGAATTTTTGCCCGTCCTTTTTATACTCTCTTAACTTTTCAAAAACGTCGGCCTTTACGGCTTTAACGTTCGTAAGCCCGTTGAGGGCGGCGTTTTTTAAAACGTAATCGACGGCGGTTTCGGATATATCGACGGCGGTTACTTCGCGCGCGCCGTATTTTGCCGCACACAGCGAAAAACCGCCTATGTTTGAAAAACAGTCTAAAACCGTTTTTCCGTTTACGTAGTTAGCGACGTTTTTGCGGTTTTCTTTCTGGTCTAAAAAGTAACCGGTTTTTTGCCCTTCCGCCATATCGACGAGCATTTTAAGACCGTTTTCGGATATCTCGACGACGGGGTCGAACTCGCCGTAAATCGCGCCTTTGAACTTTTTAAGTCCTTCTTTTTCGCGCACGGCAACGTCGCTCCGCTCGTAAATTCCTTTAGGCGCAAAAACTTCGATTAACGCTTTAATTATCATATCTTTGCGCGTTTCTGTGCCTAAGCATAAAATCTGAACGCACAAATAATCTTCGTACCTATCGACGATAAGCCCGGGGAGCCCGTCGCTTTCGGAAAACACCGCCCTGTACGCCTTGCCGTAGTTTAGCGTGAGGCGATAGTCGTTAGCGGCTTTAATTCTTTCTAAGAAAAAGTTATAGTCGATAATTTCTTCTTTATAAGTTAAAACTCTGACGAGTATTTTTGAAAGGTGATTTATAAACCCCGAACAAACGAACCGCCCGTCGGTATTTACAACGCGGCAAATTGCGCCTTTTGCGTCCTTACCCTCGATTTTTTCGACTTCGTTCGCAAATATCCACGGATAACCGTTTAACACCCGCGACTCTTTATTCTTTTTTAATTTTACGATGTACATAGGTAAAGTATACAATATTTAGGTGGAATTTTCAATAAATTTTTCGGCAAAATTATTGATGAAAATTTTGAAAAAGTAAAGCGTTCCCGATTATAAGGAACGCTTTAAAGTTTTTATATAATGAATGTTTGACCTTAATTATTTATTGATAAGTTCGGCAATCGAAATACCGTTGTCGCTCGATTCCGTCCAACCGCGCATATTGTCGGGGTCTTCAACCTTTCTTACCTTTTTGCCTTTAGCGGGCTTATCGTCCTTTGCTTCGGGTTTTTCGGCAGCGGGGGTGAGAGCTTTTATGGAAAGAGTCATTCTTTCTTTTTCGGGGTTGATTGCAAGAATCTTAGCCTGAACTTCTTCGCCGACCTTTAATGCGGAAGCGGCGTTTTCAAGGAATTCATGCGAAATTTGAGAAACGTGAACCAAACCGTCAACGCCCTTTTCAACTTCAACGAACGCGCCGAAGTCGGTTATTCTGACGACTTTACCGGTGATAACGTCGCCAACGGCGTATTTTTCGGCAACTAAATCCCAGGGCTTCGGTTGAAGTTGTTTATAGCCGATAGAAACTTTTTTGTTTTCTTTATCGACTTTTAAAACTACGAAGTCGTAAGTTTTGCCGAGTTCCAAAACGTCCGCAGGAGATTTAACGTTGTTCCACGCAAGGTCGCTGATGTGCGCCAAGCAGTCAAAACCGTTTACGACGACGAACGCGCCGAACTGAGCGAATCTTGCAACGGTACCCGAAACGATATCGTTTTCTGCAACGTTTGCGAAAAATTCAGCTTCTTTTGCCGCTCTTTCAGCGTCGCGTTCAGCCTTTTCAGCTTCCAAAATAACTTTTTGAGAAGCGACGATTTCTTTTCTTCTCGCGGTGTATTCGACTTTAAGAGCTTTGCATCTTAAAGTTTTGCCGACGTATTTTTCAAAATCTTTAACGAAGCCGATTTTAATTTCCCTTGAAGGAATAAATACGTTGAAGTTGTCGATTTTGCCGACTAAGCCGCCCTTATTGAAGCCGCTTACGGTTACGTTGAAAACTTTGCCTTCGTTAAGCTCGTTCACGAATTCTTCTTCTTTTTGAAGGACAAGAATTTGCTTTTGCGAAATTTTAAGAGGCGATTTATCCATAACGACTACTTCGATTTCGTCGCCGATTTTATAATCGTCTTTATTGAACTCTTCTTTCGCAAGCTCTTCTTTAGGAAGCGTAATATCAGTTTTACCGTCGAAATAAACTTTCAAACCGTCGTCGTTAACTTGAGAAATGACTACGCTTATTTTCTGTCCCTTCTTAAGATTTTGCTTTTCGTCAAGCAAAGCAACAGCTTGTTCCATGATATTTGCTTCTTTTTCTTCCATAGTTAAGAAAACCTCCATTGACTGTTCATACGGCGTGGACGCACCGCTGACAATCCCGACGCTTTCAAAGCGCCTTAATAAATTATAATCAAGCGTTTCGGGGCGTTCTGCAAAAAACACGTTTGCACAGTTTTTTTTGCAAATTGCGTAAAGTTTGTTGGTGTTGGAGCTACACTTGCCACCGATAACCACCATTGCCGCCATACGCTTCGACAAGTTAAACGCGTCCCTTTGCCGCTCCATAGTAGTATAGCAAATAGTTTTAAAAATCTCAACTGTTTTTGCGCCCGTTGCCGCAAGTTTTTTTAAAAAATCGTCAAATTTTTCCGCTTCGCAAGTAGTTTGAGCGACAACACAAATTTTGCCGGACAAAACTTCGCTTTCGGGGAGGGCTTCGCCGTCGGTTATAAACGCCGAATTATCGCACCAACCGTTTATGCCCGCAACTTCGGGGTGGTTCTTTTGCCCGACGATTATTATTTTGTAGCCGAGGTTATGATATTTTTCGACGACGTCGTGAATTTTTTTGACGAACGGGCAAGTCATATCGACGACTTTAACGCCTTTTTTCTGAAGCTCGTCAAACGTTTTTTTGCCCTCGCCGTGCGACCTTATTATAAC
>CAKQMM010000169.1 GCA_934254755.1 uncultured Clostridia bacterium | reverse complement strand
CCTGTGATAGCTCTTGGGGTTATAAGGCGCGTAACTGTTCACAACAATCATCGCGCACAAAACGAAGAATATGACCGCCAAAAGCACCACGCTTATAAGTACGGCTACTTTCTTTTTGCTTTTTTTATTCGTTTCCGCGGCGGCTTCCTGCGCCGCTTGTTTAAGTCTTTTATTTGCCATATTAACCTTTCGCGAGTTTTTCAAGCTCACGCATAAACGTAGAGATATCTTTAAACGAGCGGTAAACCGACGCAAAGCGGACGTAAGCCACTTCGTCGATTTCTTTCAGCCCTGCCATAACCATTTCGCCGATTTCTTTACTCGTAACTTCCTGGTCGAGGGAGTTATAGACCTGCTTTTGCACGTCTTCGACGAGTTTATCTATCTTATACATCGGCACGGGGCGTTTTTCGCACGCCTTTATTATGCCGTTTTTGATTTTGCTGGGGTCGAAAGCTTCGCGATTGCCGCCGTTTTTAATTACTAAAACGGGGGTCGTTTCAATCGTTTCGTAAGTGGTGAAACGCCTCCCGCAACCGGTACATTCGCGCCTGCGCCGTATCATAGTGTTTTCGTCGGTCGAGCGGGAATCTATAACCTTACTGTCGGTGCACCCGCAATACATACATTTCATTTATTATCTCCCGTGGAAAACGTTCTGTCGGCCTGCTGTTTTTGCGGGCGTAAGGAATGTTTTCCTCATAAACATTATATCGTATTTACGTCTTTTTGCAAGCAATTTTTTAAATTTTGCGGGATATACGGCGAATTTTACGGATAACGACTAAATTTTTAAGGTTTAAGCATACTAAAAGCGAATTATGCTGATATTTTTGAAGGTTGCGCTCGGCGTATACTTAATTGCCGTAAACGTTTTCGGCTTTACCCTTGTTTTAACGCAAAAAAATCAAAAAGAAGAGCGCGCCGCCGTTACGGTGCGCGACTCTAAACTTATAACTACCGCCGTTTTAGGCGGCGCAACGGGAATTTTCGTTTCGATATTCGTGCTTAAATATCGCTTGCAAAGCATGCTTTTAATGGTGGTTATGCCCGTTATTATTTTTTTAAACGCATATATGGTTATATCGTTTTATAGCGGCGGGTTTTTGTGGTGGCAGGATGCCGAGCCGAACGCCATGCAAGTTTTCACGGAGGTTGTTAAAAATCGTTAAAGACAGGCGAACACCTATAATCACTAAACAAAATATCCGCGCCGATTAAGGTGCGGATAGTTTTGTTTATAAACTTGCTTCCAAATTTTTTCTTATTTCTTTAATAAATTCTTTACTGTTTACGGGGGTGACTTTAACGCCGGTGTCTACAAGCCCGGTCAAATCTTTCGTCATAACGCCGTCGTTCAAAGTTTTAATGCAGGCCGCCTCTAACTTATCGGCGAACGCGATTAAATCGTCAAGCTTATCGAACTCGCCGCGCTTGCGGAGCGCGCCGCTCCATGCGTAAATGGTCGCCATGGGGTTGGTGGACGTTTCTTCGCCCTTTAAATAGCGATAGTAGTGCTTCGTAACGGTGCCGTGCGCCGCTTCGTACTCGTAATTTCCGTCGGGGGAAACGAGAACGGAAGTCATCATCGCAAGCGAGCCGAAAGCCGTGGAAACCATATCGCTCATCACGTCGCCGTCGTAGTTTTTAAGTGCCCATATAAAGCCGCCTTTACTGCGTATAACGCGCGCGACCGCGTCGTCGATGAGGGTGTAAAAATAAGTTATGCCCGCCTTTTCAAACGCTTCTTTGTACTCCGTTTCGTAAATTTCTTCAAAGATGAGTTTAAAAGTCTGGTCGTATTGCTTAGAGATAGTGTCCTTCGTTGAAAACCACAAGTCTTGTTTGACCGATAAAGCATACTTAAAGCAAGAGTGCGCGAAGGAGCGGATAGAACTATCTTTATTGTACGCGCCCTGCAAAACGCCGGGGCACTCGAAGTCGTAAATAGTTTTGCGGAAGACCTCATTGCCCTTTTCGTCGGTAAATAAAAGTTCCGCCTTGCCCTTTTCGGGAACTCTGAACTCCGTCGCCTTATAAATATCGCCGTAAGCGTGGCGGGCGATTGTTATCGGCGCGACCCAATTTTTAACCGCGGGTTTTATCGATTTGATAGTAATCGGCGCGCGGAACACCGTGCCGTCTAACACCGCGCGGATGGTGCCGTTGGGGCTTTTCCACATTTCCGACAAATTATATTCCTCAACCCTTTGTTTGTTGGGGGTTATGGTCGCGCACTTGACGGCTACGCCGTACTTTTTAGCGGCGAGCGCGGACTTTAAAGTAACCTCGTCTTTCGTCCTTTCGCGCTCGATAAGCCCTAAGTCGTAATATTCCGTTTTAAGGTCTACAAACGGCAAAATAAGCTCGTCTTTAATAATTTTCCAAAGTACTCTCGTCATTTCGTCCCCGTCCATTTCAACGAGGGGAGTAAGCATTTTTATTTTTTCCATAATAGTCCTTTTTATTTTAATAAACTGCCCGTATAGTTGAGTAAACCGCCCGCTTTTAATATGGCGATTTGCCTATCGGTAAAGTTGCAGGTAAGCGGAATTTCCTCTCCGTCAGTCAAATTTTTAAGGGTAATTTCGCCCGACTTCATTCCCGAATATATATCGCTTAAAGTAAGCTTATCGCCCGCGGCGATTTTATCGTAATCGGCTTCGTTTTTGAAAGTTAAGGGGATAATACCCGCGTTTATAAGGTTTGCGACGTGTATGCGCGCAAAACTTTTCGTTATAACGGCGCGCACGCCTAAGTAAAGGGGAACGAGAGCCGCATGCTCGCGCGAGGAACCTTGCCCGTAGTTCGCGCCGCCGACTATTATGCTTTCGCCCATTGCCTTAGCTCTTTCCGAAAAACTTTCGTCCACAACCGAAAAGCAGAACTTCGATAAATACGGAATGTTCGAGCGGTAGGGGAGAATTTTAGACCCCGCGGGCATAATGTGGTCGGTAGTAATATTGTCGCCCGTTTTAAGCGAAACTGCGGCGGTAAGGTTATCTTCAAGCAGTTTTGCGTCGGGGAATTCTTTAATGTTCGGTCCTCTTAAAACGACGGCGTCTTTCGCTTCGCTAACGCTTAGCGGCGGCAAAACCGCGCTGTCGTCTATGCGGAAAGAGTTCGGCATATCGACGACGGGTTCATCGCCTAAAAGCCGCGGGTCGGTTATCTCGCCGGTGAGAGCGGCGGCGACCGCCGTTTCGGGCGAAACCAAATACACTTTCGCGTCCTTCGTTCCGCTTCTTCCTAAAAAGTTGCGGTTAAAAGTCCTTAAACTTACGCCCGCCGAGTTCGGCGAAAAGCCCATACCTATGCACGGTCCGCAAGCGCACTCTAAAAGCCTTGCGCCGCTATCTAAAATATCGGTAAGCGCGCCGGAGTTTGCAAGCATGGTTAAAACCTGCTTAGAGCCGGGGGATATCGACAAGCTAACCGTCGGCGCGATTTTTTTGCCCTTTAAAAGCTTTGCGACTTTAAGCATATCGAAAAGCGACGAGTTAGTGCACGAGCCTATGCAGACCTGATCGACTTTAGTTCCTTTCAAGCTTTCGACCGTAGCCACGTTGTCGGGCATGTGCGGGCAAGCGATAAGCGGTTTAAGTTCGCTTAAATTTATATCTATAACCCTGTCGTAAACGGCGTCTTCATCGCTACTTAGCGGAGTGAAATCTTCCTCTCTTCCTTCCGCCGCCAAAAACGCGCGCGTTACGTCGTCGGACGGGAATATAGAAGTCGTTGCGCCGAGTTCGGTACCCATATT
>CAKQMM010000168.1 GCA_934254755.1 uncultured Clostridia bacterium | reverse complement strand
AGTCGGTTAAACTAAACTTTTATGCTTTACGGCAGAATTTTAGCCCCTATGGGTTTAACCGAAAACGTATGATAACCATCGAAGAAGTTAAGACGAAAAAACAGCAGAAATTGTTCATAGAATTTCCGCTTAAGCTATATAAAAACAACCCATACTTCGTTCCGCCGCTTTACTCGGAAGAAAAAAAATTGTTCAAAAAAGATTACTGCTATTACGACGCGTGCAAGGCGGCGTATTTTTTAGCGTATAAAGACGGCGTTTTATCGGGGCGGATATCGGCGATTATTCAGACCGCCGCCAACGAAAAAACGGGCGAAAAGCGGGTAAGGTTCACAAGGTTCGATTGTTTTGACGATTTATCCGTTTCCGCCGCTTTATTCAAAGCCGTTGAAGACTACGCCGCTAAAAACGGAATGGACACCGTTTGCGGTCCGCTCGGCTTTTCCGACTTGGAGCGCGAGGGGCTTTTGGTGGAAGGATTTGAAGAGCTTTCCACCTTTGAAGAACAATACAACTACCCTTACTACGCTAAACTTATCGAAAACGCGGGGTTCGTTAAAGAAAAAGACTGGGTTGAATCGAAAATATACTCGCCCGAAGATACGCGCAAAAAGTTACGGGTAAAGCGCGCGGGCGAAAACGTTTTGAAACTTTACAATCTACACTTCGGTAAGGCTAAAAACATAAACGAATTTATTAAAAAGTACGGCAACAAGTTTTTTGAAATTTTAGACAAAACCTACGCCGATATTTACGGCTTCGTTCCTTTTACCGAAAACATGAAGAGGGAACTAATTAAAAATTTTAAACTCATCGTTTCGGTTAAAACCGTTTGCGTTATTTTGGACGAAAACGAAAACCCCGTTTGCTTCGGGCTGTGCTTCCCGTCGATTGCGCGCGCGGTGCAAAAATCGGGCGGCAGGCTTACGCCCGCATGCCTTATAAGGCTTTTGAAAGCTATTAAAAAGCCTGAAATTATAGACTTCGGGCTGATAGGCGTGGTGCCGGAATACCGCAACGCGGGGCTGACCGCCGCCATGCTCGGCTTTTTATACGATATTATTGAAAGCACCCGCTTAAAGTACGGCGAAACGAACCTTAATTTAGAAGATAACTTAGACGTAATAAATCAGTGGAAACACTTCGACTCCGTTCGGCACAAACGCCGCCGCGCGTACGTTAAAAAAATTAGTGAATAGTGGTTAGCGGGTTAAAAGCGCAAACCGCAAAAATCGGCGTTTGCAACCGCGGGTTGACAATTTGCAAGACGAACGCGGTTGAAACTAAAACCGCCATAAGTTACAATATATACAAAAACTAAAAAAGAAGGTAACAATGTTAAAAATTGAAAATTTAACCGTTAAATACGGCGAAAAGGTCGCGGTTGACAATTTGTCGCTGCACATTTTAAAAGGCGAAATTTACGGCTTTATCGGTCACAACGGCGCGGGCAAAACGTCAACCATAAAAGCGGCGACGGGGATACTTAAATTTACCGACGGCGAAATTTACGTTGACGGCGTTTCGATGAAACTCGACCCAATAACCTGCAAAAAAAATATCGCATATATCCCCGACAACCCCGATTTATACGAATATATGACGGGGCTACAGTACCTTAACTTTATAGCGGATGTTTTCGGCGTTTCGTCCGGTGTTCGCAAAGATAGAACGGAAAAATACGCCGCCGCGTTTGAAATACAAAACGATTTAACTTCGGGCATAAACTCCTACTCGCACGGAATGAAGCAAAAACTTGCCGTTATATCCGCGCTTATTCACGACCCGAAGCTTATTATTATGGACGAACCGTTCGTCGGGCTTGACCCGAAAGCGGCGTTCACACTAAAAGAAATTATGCGCGAGCATTGCGAAAAAGGCGGCGCGATATTCTTTTCGACCCACGTTTTAGACGTTGCCGAAAAACTTTGCGACAAAATTGCCATAATAAAAAGCGGCAAACTTATAAAGTGCGGCACGATGGAAGAAGTGCGCGGCGACGAGTCGCTTGAAAGCGTATTTTTGGAATTGGAAGGCTAAAATATGCTTAAAACCTTAATTAAAAACCAACTGTACGCCGTAAACCGCGGATTTTTTGAAAACCGCAAAAACAAGAAGCGCAGGTCTAACGCGTCCGCCGCGTTTTTTATCGCGCTGTACGCCGCTTTAATGGTTTTTTTAGCGGCTATATTCTTCGGAATGGGATATTTATTATCTCCCCTTTTAAGCGCGGGGCTTACGTGGCTATACTTTACGATGTCTTTCGGCGTTGCGCTTTTAATGGGCGTTTTCGGCAGCGTGTTCAACACCTACGCTACCCTTTACGACGCAAAAGACAACGACCTTTTGCTGTCGATGCCTATCCCCGTTAAATACGTGCTTATAGCAAGGCTTTCGACCGTTTATTTACTCGGCGCGCTGTTTTCGGGTATAGTTTTTATTCCAGCGATAATTGCGTTTTACGTTTTCGGAACCGTCACCGTAATTTCGGCTTTCACGCCGTTTATTGCGTTTATTTTATTGACGATGATAGTTTTAAGCTTATCATGCGGGCTCGGATATGTTGTCGCTAAAATTTCGGCTAAACTAAAAAACAAAAGCTTTATAACCGTTATAATATCTATCGTGTTTTTCGGCGCGTACTACTTCGTTTACGCAAAAGCGTCGTCTATTATAAGCGCGCTGGTTGCGAGCGGCGACGCCGTTGCCGGCAAAGTTAAAACGTTTGCGTACCCCTTATATTTAGTAGGTAACGCGGCGGCGGGTAATTTAATTCATACGCTTATACTCATAGCGGCGGTTACCCTTATAACCTTAGGCGTTTATAAACTGCTTGAAAAAAGTTTTTTAAAGATAGTAACTTTCCACGCGGGGAATGCAAAGACGAAGACAAAAGAAAAGACGTACAAACAAAAATCGCTCTTTTCAGCACTACTTTGGCGCGAGTTCAAGCGTTTTACGTCAAGCGCGACTTATATGCTTAACTGCGGGCTGGGTACGCTCGTCGCGTTGCTTGCGGCGGTCGCGGTTATTATAAAGCATAGCGACCTATACGAGATTTGCGGACTTATCGTTCCGTATACGGGCGACATAACCCCGCTTCTGGCGGCGGGCGGCACGGCGATAATTTCGTCGATGACCTACACCGCGGCGGCTTCCGTTTCGCTTGAGGGAAAGGCTGTTTACGTTATAAACACCCTGCCAGTAGATACGAAAAAGGTTTTAAAAGCGAAAGTTTTAACGCAAATAATTCTCGTTTTGCCGACGGCTTTGCTTTTAGCGATATCGCTTGCGTTCACGCTTAAACTTTCGGCGGCGGCTGCGACGGGCGCTATTTTAAGCACCTTGGTTTACACGGTTTTAAATGCGGAATTCGGCTTGTTTATCAACTTAAAGTTTTATAACCTTAACTGGATAAACGAAACGGCGGCGGTTAAATCGGGGCTTGGCGTAATGTTCGCGCTGTTTTTCGGGTGGATATACCCCGCCGCGCTGTTTGCGCTCTACTTTGCTTTGGCGGGGGTTTTACACGCAACGGCGTATCTTTATATAACCGTTGCGTTAAGCGCAATACTTACCGCGCTTTTATATGCTTATTTAAGAAAGAAAGGACCCTCTATATTTGAAAATTTAAAGGCTTAAAAATGGAAAACGTTATTGAAATTAAAAATTTAGTTAAAAAGTACAAAGACGTTTTAGCGGTGGACGATTTGTCCATTAAAGTTAAAAAAGGCGAGCTTTACGCTTTTTTGGGCGTAAACGGCGC
>CAKQMM010000167.1 GCA_934254755.1 uncultured Clostridia bacterium | reverse complement strand
AAATATTGAAAGGGGTAGCGGTATAACCGTTAAGGCTAAGGGGCTTTCTCTGCGCGCCCGAAACCATGCCCTCACCCGTTTTGTAAATTCCTTCGTAATGAAAGCCGTAAGCGTCGTTTTTATTCGCTTCGCTGTAAGTTCTTACCTGCGCGGCGGCGCAAGGGGTTTCGGCAGAATCGCCGTCTGCAGCGCCTATCCATAAATAAGGGATATTGCCCGTTTGCGGAGCGACGTTTGCGGAAATATAGGGTGCAAGCACCTTAATCGAACCGACGCCGCCTGCGGCAATATGGTTTTTATTGTCCACGACAAAGCCGAGGAGTTTATCGCTGTAATCGAGTTTGGTCGCGTCTATAGCGATAGTCGAACACGGATAATAACTTAACGGGTAACTGCTCGGGTTGGTGGCAACCGACGGCGCACCCTTTATGTTAAGCCTTATGCCGGAAACGGTACCCGAAGAGGTGCCGTCCGCGCTCTGAACGGCGTAATCTTTAACGTATTCGATTTTAGTTACGCCCGAAGAACCGTTAAAACTCTCCATAACCGCTTTTATATCGGTGGAAACTTCCGCTTCGGTTATCCCGACGTAACCGAACATTTCGTCGGAATCGGCGGCAAATGCGTCTGCACGCGCAAAAGTCCGTAAGGCAAGCACCCCGGACACGGCAAGCGTGAGCGCAAGCGCGCCCATTACGCATTTTCTGGTTGCTTTGAAAATCTTCATCAAATCCTCCTTTTAATCGCTTTTGGCGATCAGCCGCGCTTTACCCCTTTGCGCGGCTTGAGTTATCGACTTTTTGCGCGCTCGTTACCGCGCAATTTCAGGCTTTTAGCGAAACGGCGGGCAAACGAAGTTTGCACGCCCCGCGTTTTACAAAAAAACGCGGCAGAATTCGCATATTTCACCGAATTTTCAGCCGATTTTCGAGGGCCCGTCGCCGAGAAGTCGACTTGCCCCCATATTGTATTACAATTATAACAAATAAAATTTTATGGAAAATAGGCTTTTTATATTTTTCACAATAACAAATTTAATTTTGTTATATTTTTTCAAATTTAATTTATATAACAAACAATACTTTGTTTTTATTTTAAGAAATTGTGAAATTTTTCAAGTAATATAACATACGATTTTGCCTTTTAAACATTTGTAAATATCTGTATTTTACAAATACATAAATTCCCAAAACACGGAGTTAAGAAAAAATTATCGCGCAAAGCGCGCATATTTGTAGTTTGCTATAGTTTGCGCAAATTTTTTTATATAAGTGATTAGCGGATAGTGATTAGTGGTTAGTGGGTAGTGGTTAGTGGGTAGAGTGTCGTAGGGGTCGGCGCCACGACGCCCCGCTTTTCTGTCATTCTGAACGAAGTGAAGAATCTCGCGGAAGCGCGCTAAATTTTACGCAACACCCCTGCCCCACTTGTTAAAGGGGGGAAAGCAATAAGACGCTTGCCGTTTTATTGCAGGGGGGATTGGCGAGTTCTAAACAAAAAATCAGCACTCGTCATGTTGGCGCCGCGAGTTAAAAACTTTGCTTGCAAGGAGTTTTTAACGAAAGCAAGTATAAGGCGATTGCATTTGTGTCAGCAAATGAAATAACGATAGTTTTTACGCGTCAGCGTTAATCGCCGAATAGCGGAGCGTAAGCGCAGTCGAAACATCTAGCCGTTAGGCGCAAATTATATATAAAATGCGGCGTGCCGCCTAGACCCTTCGACAAGCTCAGGGTGACGGGATATTTATCACTATATAAAAACGGCGGGAGCAAGCCCCCGCCCTACGTTAAGTTTGCGTATTCTGATAGACTCGCCGCCATTTAGCCGTTCGCCGCAAAACTACCCGTAAAGTAAAAACCGCCGCCAAAAGGCGACGGTTTTAAAAGAGAAAAATGAAGTTTCTTACGCGCTTAGCCTATCGGGATTTGAGCCACATCAAGTTTTAGCGGCGCAAAATTTGCAAAATCGGCGTTAAACTCGCTTGCAATACGGTCAAGTATTGCTACGTTCGTTTGCCTTGATTTTCCTAAATTTATCGACGCTAAAATGCGAAGCACCTTAGAGCCGTATTTTTTAGACGGTTTTAGCAAAGATTTGCGCAGACGTATACAATACTTCAAGCAAAGATTTGCCGAAACGGGCAAAAAAGACGGCTTTAAGGCTTGACGGGGTTCGAGTCCCGCTAGGCTATCGCAAGATAGTATTCCACTAACTTAGTAGTAGAAGCTTTGGTAATGTAAGAGTAGTACTCCGTGCCGTTTACCGTAACGGTGGTGTGGTGGTCTACGGGAGCGGTAGTTTTAATATACTTAGCGTAAAGTTTTTCAACTTCCGTTTTCATATCGACTTCCGTCCAAAGGTAGGCGCCGCTCGGGTCGTTTACGAGAACCTGACCGCCGTTTCCGCAGTTGAGGAGAAGCGATATGCCGAAGTAGTATTTCTGTTTGACGTTTTCTATTTTAAGGTTAGCACATTCAAGCCTTATTATATAGTAGTTTGTGCCGTCTATTTCGCGCTCTGTCACCTTTTGAAGGTCAACTTTAAAGGTAACGCCGTTTGCGTAATTGAAAGGTCTGGCGGTAGGCTTTTCGCCTTTATCGAACACGCCTTTAACGTCGATTTCGCCTGCGCAGTTACCAACCGCGCCGATAAAGTTATCCCACTGAACAGCAGGCACTTTATATTCCATGGAAACGTTTATATTGCCGCCTTTAAGGTACGCGACAGCCGAATTTTCAACCGCGGTAACGCTTAAACGGATGGGTGTAATAACCACCGAGCCTTTAACGGCAAAAGCGTTGGAATCCGCGTTACCTACTTCAACCCCATAACCGAAGTTGCCAAGCTCGTTCGCCAACTTCATCTTCCAAGCGTCGACGACTAAGCCGTAAGTAAACTTAAATCCGCTTACGTTTACAGTGCCGTCGTTAGCCCCGTCGTAATAAGTGGACGGTATTCCTTCGTAAAGGGTGTAGTGTACGCTGTCGTTGCCTTCGCCGAAAGGTTTTGTGAACACGGTAAGGTTAACCGTCGAACTGTAAGCCGCAACGGAAAGTTTAAGTTCGTCTCCGTCAAACATATCGGCGGTAACGGTGAATTTACCGTCAACAAGGTCAACGTATTTAACGTTCGAACCGATAGTTATTTTCGCTCTCGGGGTTTCTGCTCCAAAACCGTAAAGGGTGTAGCCCGCGCTCGGCGTAACGGTTATTTCGTCGCCGATAGCGACTTCTTGTTTGTCAATGCTTGCATTGACTGCCGTAAGAGCAACGGCTTTGGGAGTATTTTCGATAGCGTTTACGTCAACGTAAAGTTTATCGCCGCTATCCGACACGTATTCAAGGGTATAGTCGCCCGCGTTGGCAAAAGTATAATTTGCGCCTGCGGTAAGCCCCGTAGCGATAGCCGCGCCTAAATCGGCTTCCGCGGTTGCGTAAGCGTAACCGTAAGAACCGTATTCGGCGGCAGCGCTCGCACGCTTTTTGCCGTAAACGTTTACGATACCCGCAAAGTCGGCAACGTAAGCGTTGGTAATTCTGCTTGCGAAATGCGCCTCGGGAATTTTGGCCTCTGCACCCGCGATTACGGTGTACGCAGACAACTGCGAGCTGTAGTCTTTAAGCTGAAGGGAAGCGTTGTCCGCAGTGTACGCCGCGTTCGGATCGGTTAAATCGAGCCCCGCAAGGTTGGTTATGATAAACGACTTATCTAACGCGTTTATCGAGCGCATGCGAAGACTTACCGCGTTGTTGGTAAAGCCTTCAACCATTGTTATAT
>CAKQMM010000166.1 GCA_934254755.1 uncultured Clostridia bacterium | reverse complement strand
GATACCCCCGCTATGTTCGAGGTCGCTACGCTTGACGATTTAAGCCGCGCTTACGCGCTTATCGACAAAGTCATGTTCCGTTTCGGAATGGAAAAACATCCCGAAAACGCCGAACTTTCGCTTGACGAATCGCTTAAAGAAAACTGCGGCTTCGGCTACAGAATCAGAAACTGATAAAAAATTAAAATATCCTCGCCCCTTTAAGGTTAGCTTTCGGGGGCGGGTATTTTGCGTAAAGGAGTAATTATGGAAAAAATTATTTTAACCGAAGAAGGCTTTAAGGAACTTCAAGAAAGGCTTAAAGTTTTAAAAAACGAACTTATCCCGGCCGTCGTGCAGAGAATTAAGGTTGCGCGCGAACAGGGCGACTTGTCCGAAAACGCCGAATATCACGCCGCGCGTGACGAGAAGGCTAAACTTGACGGCGAAGCGGAAGATATCGAAGCAAAGCTTAAATACGGCGAAGTCGTCGTAAACAACCGTAAAGACATCGTTCAGGTCGGCACTAAAGTTAAATATCTCGACCTTGACGAAAACGAAGAGTACGTTTTCACCATCGTAGGTACTGCGGAAGCAGATTTAACTAACAACAAAATCTCTAACGAGTCGCCCATCGGCGCCGCGCTTATCAATCATAAAGTCGGCGAATTTTGTACCGTAACCACGCAAAAAGGCTATAAATATCAGATTAAAATTCTTGAAATTTTAGCGTAATTAAGGGTGATTTTAAAGGCTTTTGTCGTTTAAAGGTTAAGTTAGACTATGAATTTAAAAATAACGAAATCAAGGTTAAAAACTTTTTTGGCGTACGACGCGGTTAAACTTGTCGCGGCGGTCGTTATAACCGTGCTTTTGTTATGGATAATTTTAAACGCGCTTGCAAAAAAGCCGTCAAACGGGCAGGACTTTTATATGATGGTCGCGGACGACGTCGTTATAAGCGACGAGGCGCGCGCGCTCCCCTCAAAAGTTAAAGACGGCGACGCGAAGTACAAATTTTCGTACGATGTTTTAAACGTTAACACCCTCGTTATAAACCCCGCGGGGTATTCGTCGGCATACATGATGAACACCTACTGCGAACTCGGTGAAGACGACGTGTTTATCTGCGTCGACGACGGCGACGAGAGTTTATACAATCAGTACACGAACCTATATTGGGGCGAAGATATCGTTAAGTACGCTTCTTACGCGCTCGGCTTTTTAAAAGACAACGGGTTTATAAGCGAAAGCGGTGAATTTACGGACGAAAAAACGGAAGAGTATTTTTTAAAAACCCGTAAAAAAGACGCGCGTTTCCGCAAAAAATCGGCGCGCGAGCAAGGCGTTAAGCAGGAAGCCGAAAGGCTTAAAAGCGTTTACGACAACGCAAAAACGCTTCTTAACGCAATAAACGCCCACCCCGAACTTTTATACGCCGAAAAAGAGATTAAAATAAGCGACGAGTATACGGTTAAAGGTAGCTTTGCCATAAACTTAGGCGCGCTTGACGGCAACCCCTCTATAAACGGCAAAAAGCAAATAACCGATTTATTCGCGCGCAAGGTTTACGACGATGACGGCAACGTTTCCGAAATAACCGCGGACAAGGTACTGCTACTCGTCGGCAGAAACGAGCAGGACGAAGGCGACCTAGATTATGAAAGTCTGGCGTTTATTAACACGTTGCTTTTTGAATACAGCACCTTTTTAGATTAAGCCGTTTTTCGTTGCTTAACGCGGCGACAATAACGGCGAAGAGTTACTTTATGAAAAATTTTATTACGTTTGAAGGGTGTGAAGGCAGCGGCAAGTCAACCCAGATAAGGTTATTTAAAGAATATCTCGATAAAAGCGGCGTTAAGTACGCCTCTTTTCGCGAACCGGGCGGCACCGAAATTTCCGAAAAAATACGCGAAATGATTTTAGACGTTAAAAGCGAAGGAATGACTAACGAGTGCGAGGCTCTTTTATACGCCGCGGCGCGCGCTCAGCTCATAAAAGAAAAAATTCTGCCTGCGTTAAGCGAGGGGAACCTCGTTATATGCGACAGATACGTCGATAGTTCCGTCGCTTATCAGGGCTACGCCCGCGGGCTCGGTGCGGAGTACGTAAAAAAGATAAACGACTACGCAATAAATACTTGTATGCCCGAATTCACCGTGTTCTTAAACATCTCGCCGACGGACGCTTTTTTAAGGAAGGGCGGCGCGGATGAAAACGACCGCTTAGAGCGCGCCGGGCTTAAGTTCCACGAAGAAGTTTACCGCGGATATTTAGAAATCGCAAAAAGCGAAAGCGACAGGTTTTTGCTTATAGATTGCAGCGGCACGAAATGGGAAACCAACAAAAAAATTATCGCCGCGCTAAAAAACAGGGGCGTAATTTAAAAATACGGCAATGCGGCGCGCTGGTTAGGCGCGCAAAAGCGAAAGCATGTTAAGGTAGCGTATGGACGCGTATAAACTCATAAAAAGCACAAGCGCATACAAAGTTTTTTCGGGCGATAAAGCCCGCGGAACGCTTTCGCACGCCTATCTTATCGAGTCCGAGGACCCCGAAACGCTTGAACTTTACGCCAAAATTTTCGCAAAAACTCTTATGTGCGATAGTCTTAGCGGTTGTTGCAACGCTTGCCGCACGTGCAGGCTTATAGATAAAAAAGAGTTTATAGACGTGCGCTTTTACCCCGCCGAGGGCGATAAAATCACCGTTAAAGACGTTGACGAACTCGTCGCAAAAGCAGGCATAAAACCCGTCGAGGGGGATAAAAAACTGTTCGTTTTATTAAACGCGCAGGATATGACCCCGCAGGCGCAAAACAAACTTTTAAAAACGCTTGAAGAGCCCCCCGCAAACACCTACATAATACTTGCGGCGTCAAGCTTAAACGGGCTTTTAAACACCGTTTTATCCCGAGTAAAAACGCTTACCATACCCCCGTTTTCGGACGAGCTTTTATCTGAAGCGTTTGCGGATGAATATAGTAAAGAAGATATCGCGCGCGCCTTGCGCACGGCGGCGGGGAGAGCGGGCGAAGTCTTAAAGGAGTTATGCGGCGAAAAAAGCGACGCCGAAGACGTTGCGTATAGAATTTTAACCGAACTTAACTCGTCGAAAGAAGCGTATATATACGCGGCAAAAATAAATAAAGAAATAGCGTTAAAAACGGTTACTGCGGTAAAAAAACTGCTTTTATCTTCTCTTAAATATCTTGAAACGGGTAAAAGCGAAGACGAAAAGGCGGTAAAAGTAGCAGAAGTTTTGGCAAAAAACGCAATGCTGTTCGTTTTGAACGGGATAGGCGATATCGAAAAGGCGATTTATTTTAACGGAAATATAAACGCCGTTGCGGACAAACTTTGCTTTTTAACGCTGGAGGGAAAACATAAATGGCAAAAATAGTGGGCGTAAAGTTTAACCATACGTGTAAACTTTACTATTTCGACCCGAAAGATATAGAATTTGTTAAGGGAGACGGGGTTATCGTCGAAACGGCGATGGGCACGGAATACGGCGTCGTTGCGATTGCAAATCGCGAAGTCGGCGACGATAAAGTAGTTCAACCCCTTAAACCCGTTATAAGAAAAGCGACCGAAAAGGACAAGCAAAAAACGCTCGATAACGAAAAGCGCGTGCCCGAAATTATAGCGACTGCGACAAGAGAAGTTGAAAAACTTAAACTCGATATGCGGGTTATCGACGCGGAATGTCCGTTCGATAATTCTAAAATAGTTATTTACTTTTCGGCGCCCGGGCGCGTCGATTTCCGCGACCTTGTAAAGGCTTTAAGCGGCGCGCTTCACAACAGAATTGACC
>CAKQMM010000165.1 GCA_934254755.1 uncultured Clostridia bacterium | reverse complement strand
TTCAACCGCCAAAATATCTTTCAAAGCCGCCGCCCCATGCACCGCCGCCATAAACGCAACGGGGCTTTCCGCCATGTGTATTGCGAGTGCGGCGCCGTATTTTTGGCATAAGTCGCCCACTTTTTTAAGTTCCCGAAGTCCGCCCACGGTGAGCAAATCGGGGTGAACGACGTTTACGCCCGCCTGCATTATCTTTTCAAAATTTTCGGCAAGGTAGATATCTTCGCCCGTGCAGATAGGAACGAGCGCGTTATCCGCAAACTTTTTAATATCTTTATAGTTTTGCCACGGCGTTAAATCTTCCATCCACGCTATATTATACTTTTCAAGCCGTTTTGAAAACCTTATGGCGTCTTCTATCGCAACGTGCCCGAAATGGTCTATCGCGACGGGCGCTTCATACCCTATCACTTCGCGGACTTGTTTAACGTAGTCTTCGAGATAGTCAAGCCCCTTTTCGGTTACGTGTATTCCCGTTGCGTAATGCGGAACGGTAAACACCTGATAGTTTTTGCCGCGCATAAGCGACTTGTCTATCGACCCCGATTGGTGCGAAATAGCTTTTGCGTTATACTTTTTAAAATCTTCAAGCATCCCTATCGGCGCGTTAAGCGTGCCCGGCTCGTCGTACAAAAGCTCTATCCCCAAATCCATTTTAAGGAAGGTGAACCCTTGCTCTATGCGCTTTTTAAGGGCAAAACCCATATCGCGCCCGGAGTGTTTGCCGTCAACGTCGGTATCGCAATAAATGCGCACCTTATCCCGCCACTTGCCGCCGAGCAGTTGATAAACGGGCACGCCGTAAAATTTGCCGATTATATCGTATAAAGCAATCTCTATTCCGCTTACGCCGCCGCCCTGACGGGAATGTCCGCCGAACTGTTTGACGCGGTTGAACAGTTTTTCAACGTTCAAAGGGTTTTCGCCAAGTAATCTCGATTTAAGCATTTTTGCATACGTCGCACTCGCCGCGTCGCGCACTTCGCCGTAACCCACGATCCCTGCGTTCGTGTAAATTTTAAGCAAAATCATGTTTTTCGGGAGCCCGTCTATCTCCGCCACCCGTAAATCGGTAATTTTTAATTCGCTCGCTTTCATTTTATATCTCCGTTATATATACAATTTTTACGCTTGCAATAACGAGCGCAGCGTTGTATAATTATTTTTACTGGCGACCTTCGCGCCGCACAGCGCCTAACGCTCCGCCCGTTTACGCGTTTCAGTATACTTTATAACGTGAGTAAATTCAATAACAATGTTGCTTAATTTACATACAATATTGCAAGAAGGTTAAAATGAACGAAATAATAGACACCTTTTACGACGAATATAAAAACTCCGTTTTTTCGGCTTACTTATCCGTCGTCCCCGCCGAAAAACGGCAAAAAAGACTGCACCGCCACACCGAGTTCGAAGTTTCTTTAATACTTTTAGGCGGCGGCGTTTACGACACCGAAAACGGCGTTTATAGTTTTACAAAAGGGGACGTTTTTTTATATTCCACTAACGAGTATCACTGCATAACCGAAATAACCGCGCCCCGCGGCGAAAACCTGATTATATTGAACCTGCACTTTTCGCCAGCCCTTATATATTCAGACGACGCAGTCAAAGATTTTGCGTTTATGAACGTGTTTTTCAACCGCTCCGACGATTTTAAAAACCTTCTCGACAGAAACAACCCCGAAATATCCGCCGTCCGCGAAAAATTTTTAAAAATAAAAACGGAGTGCGAAGAAAAGCGAGCTTGCTATAAAGCGGAAGTTAAAAACTTGCTCGTTTCCGTCTTAATAAGCGTTTTCAGAAGCTTTAATCTGGCGCGCTTAGATAAGCCGTTATCCTCAGCTTCGGGAGAAATGGAGGAACTTCAAAAAGCGATAGTATATATTCACGAGCATTTTGACGGCGAAATTAAGCTTGACGATATTGCCGCCGCGGCGTGTTTATCTAAATTCCACTTTATAAGGCTTTTTAAAGCGTCGTATAATATGACGGTGTGGGACTATATAAACATCAAACGCGTTGACGCCGCTATAAACTTATTATCGACGACTTCCGACTCGGTTATAAATATCGCCTTGAAGTGCGGATACGGGTCCCCCGCGAATTTCAACCGAATTTTTAAAAAAATAACCGGCACCACCCCGAAAGACTATCGCAAACACCTGCGCCAAAAAACAAACGGATAAATAAACACGCGCATTAAAATCGCCCGCCGAATAAAATCGGCGGGCGGTTTATTTTACCGTCAGACAACGCGCGCTTTTTAAAGTATTATTGTTTTGGGTTGGAAGAAATCTCGTCGTAACACCTGCAAAGCTCTACAAAGATTTTTATCCTGTTTTGTTTATCTTTAAACAACCGGTCAATAGCCTGCGTCCATATAAAAAACATGTCAAAATCTTCATAATCAAAATCAATAACTATTCCTTTATCGACCAAAAAATCAAAAATCGTTTTTGCGGTTGTTTCGTCTATGTTCAATATATTTTTAGCCACTCTATAATTTAATTCTCCGCACTTAATGCCGAGCATTAAGGCTTTTTTTGCAAGTTCTTCCATTGTTGCCCCTTTAAAAATTTAAAATCTTTTTTAAGTCGATAGCGTTTAAAATAGTTTTGTTATACAGCTCTTCGGCGACCGCTTTTATCAAGTCGAGTTTATTAAACAGCAGCTCTTTCGTTTCCTGATAAAACCTTCCGTACTCGTAGTTTAAAATAATTTCCGCTTCTTCGTTAAGATTTTCGGAACAGTCGCTTTTTACCTTTTTTACAAGCATAGGGTTATGCGTCAGCAAGTCTAAAATTCGCAACAATAATATCCTTACGTCGTGAATGTCGCCGTACGCCCCGCTATCCGTTTCGCCATAAACGAGTTCATAAGCAACTTTTCCGCCGAGCAAAACTTTAATTTCATCTTCCAAACACTTCTTGTTTTTAATTGTTTTGCGGTTGTTTTTATGCACGGTTATTCCTAACGCGTCGCTTAAATTGTTCTTCGTTAAAACGGAAACTATGCCAACGCTGTTTTTGTTTATCAGTTCCGCCGCCACCACATGCCCCGCTTCGTGCACGGCGATTTTCATCCTCTCTTCGTCGGTTAAATTATTTATCGGGCTTGCTTTAGGGTAACGCTCTTTAATAACTTCCTTAATTAAATCGTTAAAAATAAGTTCTTTGCCCTTATAAACGGCTTCGGCGTGCGCGCTTAATATAATATCTTTTATTTTAGCGCAAGTAACTTCCGGCAAAACGGCGACCAACTCGCGCAGTTCCTCTTCAGAAAAATTTATTTGCTTTTCTTTAAAAACGGCTTTAATCAATAAATATGCGTCCTCGGCGTTCGGGCTACGTATTTCTATTACTTTATCAAACCTCTCGAACCTCAATAGCGACGGCGGCAATTTATATATATCGTTGGCGGTGGCGACGACTAACACGTTGCTTCCCCTCAATTCGTCGATACACGTCTGAATAGCGCAAAACTCTTTCGTGTCTCTCTCAGCCGAGGTGTTGTTGGACATTTTGTCGATATCGTCGATAAAAATAACGGACGGCGAATTTTCTTTCGCCTCGTTAAAAACCTTTTACTAAATGAGTAATACTTATATAACTTTCCATTAAATCTATCCAGTTTTTCTTTATATAACTGATTAAACCCCAACCAATCATATTTCCCCGCAAACAATTCCTTTAATTGCGGTTTTATCCAACTTGTATCTTTCAATTTTCCTCCTAGCAATACACTTATAACATAAGACCTTTCGTTTTTTCTGCCATCCAATTTAGATGATTGTAAAGATATTTGATAGTCAA
>CAKQMM010000164.1 GCA_934254755.1 uncultured Clostridia bacterium | reverse complement strand
CTCCTGAACTTTGGGTTTAATCGCTCCGAAGTAGTGGTCTTCCATCTCTTGACCTTTGGGGGCTTTCGCGCCGATAAGCGTTCTGCCGGTAAATATAAGGTCTTTGCGCTTATTATAAAGCTCAAGGGGAATTAAAAAATATTCCTGTTCGGGGCCGACGGTGGTTTTAACGGACTTAACGGTGTCGTTTCCGAATAGCTTCAAAACTCTTAACGCCTGTTTGTTAATTGCTTCCATCGAGCGAAGGAGCGGAGTTTTTTTATCGAGCGCTTCGCCGCCGTACGAGCAAAACGCCGTGGGTATGCATAAAACGCCGTCTTTTATGAACGCGTAAGAAGTCGGGTCCCACGCAGTATATCCGCGCGCTTCGAAAGTAGAGCGAAGCCCGCCCGACGGGAAACTTGACGCGTCGGGTTCGCCGCGCACCAACTCTTTGCCTGAAAATTCGAGTATTACGTCCCCTCCCGCAGTCGGCGAAATAAAGCTGTCGTGCTTTTCGGCGGTGACGCCCGTCATCGGCTGGAACCAGTGTGTAAAGTGGGTTGCGCCGTTCTGAATAGCCCAATCTTTCATAGCGTTCGCAACGACGTTCGCGGTTTCTAAATCGAGGCGCGCGCCGTCGTCTATAGCTTTTTTAACTTCTTTATAAGTTTCTTTGGGGAGTCTTGCTTTCATAACCCCGTCGTTAAATACCATCGAGCCAAAGTAATCGGTAACGGTTTTCATATCGTATCTCCTTTTTTTATCGTAAATTAGTTAATTTTTTTGCCGCGCTAAGAATTTTGCGGCGGTAGTTTGTTTTTAGTAAGTCGTTTCTTTTAAGTGAATTAAATTGACAATCGCTTCGTGGGTCGGTGCGGTAAGCCCGTGTTTTTCGGCGGCTTTTAAAACCGCGCCGTTTATAAAGTCGATTTCGGTTTTGCGCTTTCTTTCGACGTCCTGACACATCGACGCTTTGCCGCCGACCGATTTTTTAACGTACGCTATAATCTGGTCGGCAATCTTTTTTCCGTCAAAACTAAGCCCTTCCGCTTTCGCTACGGTAACGGCTTCGTCAACGAGCTTGCGCACGATGTTTTCGCCGTAAACCGACTTTCCTAAAACGTCCATTTCCGCGCCGAGCAGTGCGGTTACGGGGTTTATGGTCATATTCGTGAACAATTTTTCCCACAAAAGGTAATTAACGTTGTCCGAAAATTCCGTTTCTATATCCGCTTTTTTAAATACGTCCACAATCTTTTTCGCAGCCTCAACGTTACCTGCGATAGAGCCGATAACCGTCTTGCCGCCCGCCGAATGGTAAACTTCGCTAAGCGTTTTCACAACGCAGTTGTGCTTGGTCGTTCCGAGTAAAATCTGCGATTTTTGCACGTATTTTTCAATCACGTCGGCGTTTCCGATGCCGTTTTGGAGCGATAAAACTATCGAGTCTTTGCCTATCGCCGCCATGTTTCCTTTAACCGCAACGTCGGTAACCGTATCTTTAACGAAGACGATTACAAGGTCGGCAGGCTCCGTTATATCTTCGCTTTTTATGACTTTCGCGCCGCATTTAACGCTCGTGCCGTCGTAACTTTTAACGGTGAAGCCGTTTGATTTTTCAACTTCTTTAATGAGCGCGTCGTTTGCGTCTATAAGAGTAACGTTGTTCGTTTTGTTCAGCATCGAGGCGTAAAGCATACCCATCGCGCCCGCGCCGATAATATAAATTTTCATATTCTGTCTCCTTATGTAGAGGAATTATTTAATCTCTAAAATCCAGCCTTCGGGAGCTTTTACCTTTTTAAGCTGAATGTTTCTTAAAAGGTTATAAAGTTTAGTAATCGTTTTGGTTTCGTCGCCTAAATCGGTTTTAAATTCGTAGGTTTTGTCGCCGTTTACGATTTTCCCGACGGGGGATATGACCGCCGCCGTGCCGCACAAACCGCATTCGACGAAATCTTTCAGTTCCGAAACGGCTATCTTTCTCTCTTCAACCTTAATGCCGAGGTAGTTTTCCGCAAGATAGGTTAAAGACCTTCTCGTAATGCTCGGCAAAATCGTGGGCGACTTAGGGGTTACGAGCGTTCCGTTTTTATCAATGAAAATGATATTCGCGCCGCCGGTTTCTTCGATATAGGTGCGGGTCGCCGAGTCAAGGTATAAGTTTTCGTCAAAACCTTTTTCGTGCGCGTCGGTTATCTGGTACAAACTCATCGCGTAGTTAAGCCCGGCTTTAATGTGCCCGGTGCCGCGCGGGGCGGCTCTGTCGTAGTCCGAGATACGTAAGGTAATCGGCTTTGCGCCGCCGCTGAAATATGAGTAAACGGGCGAGCCGAACAGTCTGAACTCGAACTCTTTAGCGGGCTTAACGCCTAAAATCGGAGTGTAACCGAATATATACGGGCGGAGGTACAGCGACCCGTTCGAGCCGTACGGCGGTATAGCCTTAACGTTTGCTTTAACTACCTCTTTAACCGCTTTTATAAACTCGCCTTCGGGGAGCTTAGGAATAACCATGCGCTCGCACGAGTCGTTCAAACGTTCCGCGTTAAGGTCGGGGCGGAAGCAAACAACGCTGCCGTCTTCCGTTTTATACGCTTTAAGTCCTTCAAAAACCGTTTGGGCATATTGTAAAACGCACGCGCTTTCGTTCAATTTAACGGTCGCGTTTTTGGTAAGCTTGCCATTTTGCCATTTGCCGTCAACGAATTTATTGATGTATCTTTTCTTCGTTTTGTGATACGCAAAACCCTTTTTCTCGTTAGCCATAATTACTCCTTTTATGATTGACAACTCGGCTTTTTTTAAGCCGTTTTCCGCTCAAAAGCCGCAAATTTTAATAAAACGGGGCGATTGAACCAAAAAAAACGGCGTCAAAGAGCATATCTTTGACGCCGTTGCCAACCAAAATATTTTTTTGTATAGCCGTATTATATTCTTGCAATATTTATTTGTCAATTATTTTGAATAAAGTTTTTAAAATTTTTTTCAGGTTTAAAAATCGCCGCGAAAATTCGTTTTGTTTACTTCTGCCAACACGCGCATATATGCGCGCGTACACATTAAAATATCGCGCTCAAAATACGCGCTGAATATCTGTTGGACGGTAAAAAATTAAAAATAAGGTTTAAATCGGTTGACAACCGCGCTTACGGCGGCGTATACTTTAAAAAAATAATTAAAGGGCAAAGGCGTCCGCACAACCGTGCAAAGTCGCTTTCGCCCTTTTTTTATTTTGTAACTTTATCGGAACTCACAGATTTTACGTAGGGCAGGGGCTTGCTCCTGCCGCGCTCTGTTGCAGGTTTAACCGTCATTCTGAGCGAGGCGAAGAATCTCGCGGAAGCGAACGCGTAGATAAGTTAAAAATTTTTTATAAGGAGAACTTTTATGAAAAAAGAGGGCGAAGTTCGTATACCGTCGGGTTGCGCGATTGCGGGCGTAATATCCGCAAAAGGCGAAAGTTTATCGGGCGAAATTATTCGGCGCGCCATGGTTCCCATGCGCGAACGCTCTAACGGCTTGGGCGGCGGCTTTGCAGGCTACGGCATTTATCCCGAATATAAAGATTTTTACGCTTTCCACGTTTTTTACGACGATACTGCGTCAAAATCTGAATGTGAAAAGTATCTGGACGAAAAGTTCGAGATTATCAACCTTTCAAAAATTCCCGTCAAAAAGTCGCCCGTTATCATAGACGAGCCTCTTATCTGGCGTTACTTTCTCGCCCCCGACCATAATCTTCTGCGCGACAGCCATTTAAGCGAAGACGAATACGTCGCCCGCGCTGTTTTTAAAATAAACGTCGAAATCAAGGGTTGCCACGTTTTTTCAAG
>CAKQMM010000163.1 GCA_934254755.1 uncultured Clostridia bacterium | reverse complement strand
ATCGACAGCGTCGGATATATGGTTGACGGAGCGCAGGGCGACCGCGACGAAAACGGCGACCGCATGGTCAAAACGCCCTGGAGCAAAGACCCGCCTCCGTTTAAACAAGCGGGCGAAATCGGTACCGAAAGGGTTATAAGCGAACACTCTACCATCGGCATTTTAGTGACGACCGACGGCAGTATTTTAGATATCCCGCGCGATAGTTACGCCGCCGCCGAAAAAAAGGCTGTGGATAAACTTAACGAGTGCGGAAAGCCCTTCGTCATAGTCCTTAACTGTAAGGAGCCGAAAAGCGAAAGCGCAAAAGCGTTGAGCGAAGAATTAAGCGACAAGTACGGCGTTAAAACGGTCGCAATGAACGTGCTTGAAGCAAACGCGGAAGATTTGACCGAAGTTATTAAAAGCGTGCTTTTAGAATTTCCGATGAAGAGCTTCGATATAGATTTACCGAAGTGGATGCGGGTTTTGCCCGCCGATACGGGGCTTATCGCAAACGTTATAACCGCCGTTAAAGAAATTGCGCCCGCCGTTGAAAAAATGAAGCATTATAACCTTATAGAAGGCGCGCTTAAAGGGGTAGAAGGGGTTAAAGCGGTCGAAGAGCGGGCTACCGATATGGCTCTCGGCGCGGCGACGTTTGCCGTCACCCCGAATGACGGGGCGTTTTACGAGCTTATAAGCGATTTAGCGGGCGAAGAGATTAACGACGAGTTTAAGCTTATGAGTTACGTTAAAGACTTAAACGTAGCGAAACAAAGTTATAAAAAACTTAAAGACGCGCTTTACGAGGTTGACGAAAACGGTTACGGCGTAGTCGTCCCCGATAAAACGGAGATGACGCTCGAAGAGCCCGCCGTCGTTAAACAAGGCGGAAGATACGGCGTTAAGCTTAAAGCGAAAGCTTCTTGCATGCACCTTATTAAAATTAACCTTGACGCCGACGTTACGCCCATATCGGGCACCGAAAAGCAGTGCGCCGATTTTGCCGAATTTTTAAAGGCAGAGTACGGCGAAAACCCCGAAAAGGTGTGGAAAACGAATGTTTTCGGCAAGCCTTTATCAACCCTTGTGCTTGAAGAAATTGCGGGTAAAGTAGGCGCGATGAAGGAAGAAACGAAGGCGAAAATGCGCAAAACCGTTACCCGCATAGTGAACGAGGGTCGCGGCGGAGTTATCTGCATACTGTTATAAAACAATAGCCGAGCGGGAATAAAACCCCGCTCGGCTAAATATAAAAAGCCGCGGAGAAAGTATTTTTTACGCGGCTTTAACTAAAATTTAAGAAATTGCCTATTGAAAAGCGCAGAAAGATAGTATATAATGATTTTAGCGGAAACGCAAAAAATATATGGGATGGAAAATTTATGAGTACGGAGATGATTAGGAATTTCGCCCTGATAGGTCACAGCGGCGAAGGCAAAACCACGCTTGCGGAAGCGATTTTGTTTAATACGGGCGCAATCGAACGGCAAGGGAAAGTCGACGACGGCAACACCGTTATGGATTACGACCCCGAAGAAATAGCTAAAAAGTCTTCTATAGGCTTATCTATCGGTCACGGCGAATATAAAGGTTACAAATTCAACCTTATAGACGTTCCCGGGTTTTACGACTTCGAGTGCGAAATGGTTCAGGCTTTGGCGGTTGCCGACGCGGCTATAATCGTGTCGGGCGGAGGCGGAACGCTCACCGTGGGTACCGAAAAGGCGATAGATTACTGTGTGGAACATAAAATTCCCGCGATGCTTTTTATAAACGGCTTGGATAAAGAAAACAGCGACTTTATTAAGACCGTAAACGCCATACGCGAAAAGTACGGCAGAAAAATAGCGCCGATGATAGTGCCTAATATGGTTGAAGGCAAGATGAAAGGCTTCGTTAAAGTTGCATACGGCGTACTGCGCGATTGGGAGAAGAACGAATATCCCATCCCCGATTATTTGAAAGAAAGTTACGAGAGCGCGAAAGAATCCATTATGGAAGCCGCCGCCGAAAACGACGAAACTTTGCTTGAAAAGTTTTTGAGCGAAGGAGCATTATCGCCCGAAGAAACAGAAGCGGGCATAAAACTCGGCATAAACACTTGCTCTACGATAACGGTTTTAGGCGGCAGTGCGATTAAAAACCACGGTATATTCAATCTTATGGATAAAATTATATCCACCCTCCCGTCGCCGAAAGACGCGGGCATACAGCGCGCGAAAGTAAACGGCGTTAAAACGCCGGTTCTGCCGAACCCCGACGGTGAGTTGGTGTTGAGGGTGTTTAAAACGGTCGTGGACCCGTATATCGGTAGACTTAACTACGTTAAGGTCGTTTCGGGTACGCTAAAAAGCGGGGCGACCCTTAAAATCGTCGGTAGGGGCGAAGAAAAAATCGGCTCGGTGTACGTCGTGAACGGCAAAAAGCAAGAAGCCGTCGATAGCTTAGTTGCGGGCGACATAGGCGCGCTTTCAAAACTTGCGGACGTAAAAACGGGCGATACGCTTTATGAAAAAACGGAAGTCGAATTTAAAAAATTCGCCGTCCCGTTCCCGTCCTATAAGCGCGCGGTTTACGCCGCTAAAAAAGGCGACGAAGATAAAATTTTCGGCGGGCTTACAAAGCTTAAAGACGAAGATATTTCTTTCACCGTCGAGAAAAACCCCGACACGGGCGAAATGATTTTGGCGGGCGTCGGCGCAACGCAACTCAACGTTCTGCTTAAAAAATTAAAGAGTAAATTCGGTGCGGAAGCGGTTCTTAAAGAGCCGAAAATCGCATATAAAGAAACTATTAAAGGCTTAGCCGAAGGCGAAGGCAAACATAAAAAGCAGTCGGGCGGCGCGGGACATTACTGTCACGTTAAAGTGCGTTTCGAGCCTGGCGCGGAGGACGGCGTTTACGAGTTCGTGGACGCAGTCGTCGGCGGCGTAGTGCCGAAGCAGTTCATCCCCGCGGTCGATAAAGGCCTTAGAGAAGCGATTAAAGAGGGCGTTTTAGCGGGATACCCCGTTATTAACCTTAAAGCGACGCTTTTCGACGGAAGTTCTCACCCCGTGGACAGTAAAGAAGTCGCATTCGTTTCCGCGGCAAAACTTGCGTATGCGGAAGGCATGAAGAAGGCTAACCCCGTAATTTTAGAGCCTGTCGATAAACTCGACATAACCATTCCCGCCGATTATTTGGGCGACGTTATGGGCGACGTGACGAAACGCCGCGGCAGAATACTCGGCACCGAGCAAATCGACGACAAGTGCGTTTTGACCGCAGAAGTACCCGAAAGCGAAATTCAGGAATACGCGACCGATTTAAGAAGCTTAACGCAAGGCCGCGGCAAATTCTCTTCAGAATTCGTCAGATACGAAGAAGTGCCTTACGACGCGCAGGCTAAAATAATCGCAAACGCTCAAGCGAACAAGGCTTAAAAAATAAAACGGAGCATTTGCCCGAATTCTCGGGCAAATGCTTTATTTAAGAAGCCGCATAAAACGGCGGCTAAAGGTGAAATAATGATATTAAGCGTGTGTCCTAACCCGAGCATTGACTGCACGGTTGAAGTCGAGCAGTTAAACGTCGGCAGAATGAACAGGATAGACAACAAAATAATAACTTATTCGGGTAAAGCTTTAAACGCGGCGATAGGCGTTGCAAGGCTTGGCGAAGATAGTTTCGCCACCGGGTTTATGTACACCGCAAACGGCAGTTTGTTCACGGAAACGCTCGATAACGAGGGGGTTAAAAACTCATTCGTGTGGAATAAGGGGAGCGTTCGCGTAAACTATAAAATCGTCGATAATAAGTCGATGCTGACCGAGATAAACGACCGCGGCGAAGAAGTGGGG